>CAYQAD010000019.1:0-13370 GCA_964415125.1 uncultured Phycisphaeraceae bacterium
CGAGACCCCTGCGGCCGAGACCCCTGCGGCCGAGACCCAGGCCGACGGTGACGCGGAGGCAGACGCGACCGACGAGCCCGCCGACGGCGAGCCGAAGGATGAAGACGCCGACGAAAAGGACGCGGACAAGAAGGACGCGGACAAGAAAGACAACGACGAGCCCAAGCCCGGCGAGCGCTGGCGCGACGCGCTGCGTTTCGAGACCCGGCAGCTCATCGCCGACGAGCAGCACGACCTGCGATCGCCGACCCCGTCGCCCGACGGCATGTCGCTGCTCTACATCCGCGGCCGGGGCGACATCGTGCATCGCGACCTCAAGACCGGCGAGGAGCGTGTCCTGCTGGAATCGTGGGCGGCGCCCGACGTGATCTGGGCGGCCAACAGCACGCACATCGTCTACTCGGTCGAGGATCTCGACTTCAACAGCGACATCTTCCTCCTCGACGTGACCGACCCGGACGCCGAGCCGGTCAATCTGACGCGCCATCCCGACTACGACACCTCGCCCCAACTCACAGCCGACGGCACCATGCTGACCTTCATCAGCGACCGCGGCGGACAGTCCTGGGAGTTCGACGTCTACGGCGTCTACCTCGATCGCGAGATCGAGGGCCTGACCGCCTACGAGCTCGAGGAGCACTTCGCCGACGCCGGCAGCGCCGCCAAGAAGCGCAAGCCCATCGACCCCGTCTCGTTCGACGAGCCGACCGACGGCGGCGATGGGGGCGACGAGAGCGCCGATGACGACGCGTCCGAAGCAGCCGACGATGACGACGCCTTCGCGCCCGATGCCCACGACGCCTTCCGCCGAGTCCGCCGACTCACGAGCCTGGGCAACGTCGGCAACCTCTCGATGACCCCCTCGGGCGAGCGCGTCGCGTTCACCGCGAGCATCGACGGGTCACGCGCGCTCTACTCGGTCGACTTCCGCGGCCAGGAGCGCAAGACCGTCCGCTCCGGCGGCGTCTCGGGCGTGAAGACCAACCTGGGCGGCACCAAGCTGACCTACGTCGCCAGCGGCCAGGCGCACGCCTCGGCGCCGAGCGGCGGCAAGGCGACGACCTACGACATCGATGCTGCGGTCGTCGTCGACATCGCCCAGCAGCAGGGGCAGAAGTTCCTCGAGGCGGCCCGCACGCTCGGCGACAACTTCTACCACCCGACCCTCAAGGACCTCGACTGGACCAAGCTCACCGAGCGGTACAAGTCCCTCGCGATGCAGACCCGCACGACCGACGCGTTCAACCGCATCGGCGAGATGCTCTTCGGCGAGCTCAACGGCTCGCACCTGGGCATGTGGGGCGGCGGCGGCTACTCGGGCGAGAGCGAGTCCATCGGCGCACTCGGCGTCCGCACCGAGCCCGTGCCCGGCGGCTACCGCGTCACCCACGTCATGGACCGAAGCCCGGCCGCTCGCCCCTCGAGCGAGCTCATGGTGGGCGACATCATCACCGCGATCGACAGCACGCGCATCGCCGAGGCGGGCGGCATGCCCGAGATCGACATGGTCGCCGCGATGGCGGGCACCGCGGGACGCGAGACATTGATTGAGCGCATCCCCGCCGACGAGCTCGCGTCCACGCACGTGCTCATCGTGCCCGCGTCGGCGGGCTCCGTCCGCGGGCTGGCGTACCTCGAGGAGGTCGAGCGCCGCCGGGCGATGGTCGAGGAGCTCTCCGAGGGCAAGCTCGGCTACTTGCACATCCAATCGATGGGCATGGCGAGCGTGCTCGACTACGAGCGCGACCTCTACGCCGCAGCCAACGGCAAGCTCGGGCTGGTTATCGACGTCCGCGACAACGGCGGCGGCTGGACGACCGACATCCTGCTCGCCTCGCTCACCGCGCCGGCCCACGCTTACACCATCCCGCGTGGCGCCAATGAGTCCGAGGTCGATCGCCTGACCTACCCGCGCGACCGCCGCCTCATCTACGCCTACCAGCGCCCGCTGAGCGTGCTCATTAACGAGAACTCGTTCTCCAACGCCGAGATCTTTGCCCACTCGATCAAGACCACCGGTCGCGGCACGCTCGTGGGCACCCAGACCTTCGGCGGCGTTATCTCGACGGGCAGCTTCACGCTGATCGACGGCACGCGCGTCCGCATGCCCTTCCGCGGGTGGTTCTTGCCCGACGGCACGGACATGGAAAACAACGGCGCCGTGCCCGACATCGACGTGCCGATCTCGCCCGCCGACGAGGCGGCCGGCCGAGACCCGCAGCTCGAAGCCGCGGTCAAGGAGCTGCTCGGCAGGTCCATCGCCTTCGAGCGCGAGCTCGATCGCGCACCGAGCGCGCGTCGCTAACACAGTTCTGAATCGAATCCCTTGCACACAGGAAGCTCGGCGTCGCATCGCCGGCACGGACCAAGGAAACCGCTCATGAGTATCTCAGCCATCGCACTCGCCCTCGCGGCGCAGGCGACCGCCGCGGACTTCGCCCCCCACGGGCAGATGATCCGCAACCCCGACATCTCCTCGACGCACATCGTCTTCTCCTACGCCGACGATCTCTGGCTCGTGCCGCGCGAGGGCGGCAAGGCGACGCCGCTCGCGAGCCCCCCCGGCGCCGAGTCCAACCCGCGCTTCAGCCCCGATGGCACGTCCATCGCTTTCATGGGCAACTACGACGGCGGGCGCGACCTCTACACCGTCACGATCGACGGCGGCATCCCCCAGCGCGTCAGCCACCACCCCGGCAGCGAGTTCCTCCAGGACTGGCTCGCCGACGGCACGCTGCTCTACTCGATGCGCGGGCTCGACATGCCCAACTTCGAGCAGCTCTTCACCGTCCCCGCCACCGGCGGCATGTTCACCCGCCTGCCCGTGCCCTACGGCGCGAACGCCTCGATCTCCGCCGACGGCTCGACGCTCGCCTACACGCTCGTCGACCGCGACTGGCGCACGTGGAAGCGCTACAAGGGCGGCACGGCGACCGACATCTGGCTGTTCAACCTCGACACCAACGAGTCGGAGATGATCACCAACTGGGACGGCACCGACACCGACCCGATGTGGCACAACGGCAAGGTCTACTACCTCTCCGACGCGGGCCCCGCCCACCGCCGGAACCTCTGGCTCTACGACCCCGCCACCGGCATCCGCACCCAGCTCACCCGCCACACCGACCAGGACGTCCGCGACCCCGCCATCGGCGACGGGCGCATCGTCTACCAGCTCGGCCCCGAGCTGCGCGTCTACAACACGCAGACCAACGGCGACGCGCTGGTCAACGTCACGATCCCGGGTGCCCGCGCGACCATCCGCGAGCAGGAGGTCGACTACGCCAACTTCATCGAGTGGTTCCACGTCTCGCCCAACGGCAAGCGCGCCCTCTTCGGCGCACGCGGCGAGCTCTGGACGCTGCCCACCTCCGCCGGCTCCACGCAGAATCTCACCCGCACCGCGGGCGTCGCCGAGCGCTACCCCGTTTGGAGCCCCTGCGGCCGATGGATCGCCTACGCCTCCGACGAGACCGGCGAGTACGAGATCTACGTCCGCCAGTCCGACGGCCGTGATGAGCCCCGCCAGCTGACCAGCGGCAACGCGACGTTCTTCACGAGCATGAGCTGGTCGCCCGACTCCGAGATGCTCGCGGTCACCGACAAGGCGGGCAACCTGATGCTCGTCGAGGTCGAGTCGGGCGAGGTCACGCCGATCAACCGCGATCCTGCAGCCAACCGCCCGAGCGTGTCTTTCAGCCACGACTCCTCGTGGCTCGCCTACGACCTCTCGACCGGGCACTTCATGTCTGCGATCTGGCTGTACAACATCGAGACCGGCGACAACCGCCAGGTCACCGCGGGCCAGTTCTCCAGCTACGACCCGGCGTTCGACTTCGAGGGCGACTTCCTCGCCTTCGCGGTCGACAACGACTACTCGAGCCCGATCTCCGAGGACTTCGGCTACACGATGATCTTCGCCGGCACCACGCGTCTCGCGGTCGTGCCGCTGCGCGACGACGTCGAGAACCCCTTCCTCCCCGAGCCCGACGTGCAGACGTGGGAGGACGAGGATGATGCGGATGATGCGGACGACGCGAAGGACGAGGGCGACGACGCCAACGACGATGCCGATGACGAGTCTGGCGACGACGCGGACGCCAAGGACGACGAGGACGAAGCCGAGGAGCCCCTCGAGATCGACCTCGACGGCTTCGAGGCCCGCGCCATCCGCCTTCCCGTCGACGCGGGCAACCTCGGCGGCCCGGCGTGGACGAAGGACGGCGCACTCATGTACCGCCGCTCGCCCGGCCCGGGCCAGTCCGGCGGCTCGGATCTCAAGCACTTCGAGCTCACGTGGGACGAGCCCGAGGAGAAGACGATCGTCTCCGGCATCACCGGCGCCGCGCCGTCGGCCGACGGCGCGAAGGTGATCGTCCGCAACCGCAGCGGCCGATACGCGGTCGTCGACGCCAAGCCCTCCCAGAAGATGGAAGACTTCGTCGACACCGGCGCGATGAAGGCCAAGATCGACCCCCGCGCCGAGTGGGAGCAGGTCTTCCACGACATGTGGCGCCGCTACCGCGACTACTTCTACGACCCCACGATGCACGGCGTCGATTGGGAGGGCGTGCGTGACCAGTACGCGGCGATGCTCGTCGACTGCGTCTCTCGCCGAGACGTCTCGTTCATCCTCCGTGAGATGATCTCCGAGCTCAACGTCGGCCACGCCTACTACTTCGAGACGCCCGACCTCGAGCGAGGCGAGGGTGCGAGCACGGGCCTGCTCGGTGTTGATTTTGCGCTCGAGAACGGCGCGTACCGCATCGCGCGCATTCCCCAGCCCGCGGCCTGGGACTTTGCCGACCGTGCGCCGGTCGACCAGCCGGGCATCGACATCAGCGAGGGCGACTACATCCTCGCGGTCAACGGCGTCGAGATCGACACCACCAAGGACCCCTACGCCGCCTTCCTCAACACCGCTGGCGATCACGTCACCCTCACCGTCTCCGAGAAGCCCGAGATGGACGACGACGCACGCGACGTGGTCGTCAAGACCATCCGCAGCGAGGGCAGCCTCCGCTACCGCGACTGGGTCGAGCGCAACCGCAAGTACGTCGAAGAACGCACCAGCGGCAAGGTCGGCTATGTCCACGTGCCCAACACCGCCTTCGGCGGGCACATCGAGCTCTTCCGCGGGCTCTACGGCCAGATCGGCAACGAGGCGATGGTCATCGACGAGCGCTGGAACGGCGGCGGATTCATCCCCACGCGCATGATCGGCCTGCTCAACCGCCAGCGCGAGTTCTACATGGCAACCCGCGATGGACACCCCCAGCCCTGGCCCTACGACACGCACCACGGGCCCAAGGTCATGCTCGCCAACCGCTCCTCCGGCTCCGGCGGCGACTGCTTCCCCTGGCTCTTCAAGCACCACAACCTCGGCCCCGTCGTCGGCACCCGCACGTGGGGCGGCCTCGTCGGCTACGGCTCGGTCCCGGGCTTCATCGACGGCTCCGGGTGTGCCGTGCCCAACTGGGCCTTCTATGAGAATGACGGAACCTGGGGCGTCGAGGGCTACGGCGTCGACCCGACCCACCCCGTCATGGACGACCCGGCCCTCATGGTCAACGGCGGCGACCCCCAGCTCGACGTCGCGATCGACCTCATGCTCGAGGCGATCGAGACCAACCCCCGCATCGACGTGCCCATCCCGCCCTACCCAAACCGGGCCGGCATGGGCATCACGGATGAGGACCGCTAAACCAACCCGCCGGGTGAGTCCGGCGGACAGTCCCTGACGAAATCCCGCCCGGCCGAGTGCAATAGAGCGCTCGGCCGGGCGTTTTCTTATCGTGGGGGACCTCGGTTGGGGACCCTGTCGGGGACCTTGCTTCGGTCCCGCGGGGCCAAATCGCGAGGCCGCGTCGACGGCCTTACACACCGCAGAGCTCGCAGGGGAAAACATGCCGCAATCGCGACCACGCCACGCCTTCAGCCTCATCGAGTTGCTCGTGGTCATCAGCATCATCGCGCTGCTAATCGGCATCCTGCTGCCCACGCTCCCCAAGGTCCGCGACGCTGCCCGCCGCGCGGTCTGCGGCTCAAACCTCCGCCAGGTCGGCTTCGCGATCACCCAGTACCGCGAGGACAACCGCGACGTCTTTCCCAGCGCCAAATACATGCCCCGCCCGTGGTTGAGCGGCGACACCGACCCGCCGCTGCCCACCGCGATCGCCACCTTCCTCGACCCCACTTCGGGCATCTGGGTCTGCCCCGGCGACAAGACCGTGCACATCCAGGAGTTCACGGGCGACGCGGGCGACACCGAGACGTGCGACGTGTCGTACACCTACGTCACCGGCGTCGGCGGCCAGCGCTTCGAGGACACGTTCTTCCAGAACCGTCTCCGATGGACCGAGTCCGAGACACCCATCGCGCACGACTTCGACGGCGGGACCTTCGAGCGCGAGGACGGCGTCGAGGTCACCGTCGACTTCTTCCATTCAACCCGCAACCTCCTCTTTGCCGACACGAGCGTCGGCAAGATCAAGGACTAGAGGCACCACCATGCGAACCGAGCTCCTGCAAGAGTCCACCGTCCGCAAGTCGATCGACGCCGACTGGTCGGGCAAGAAGAAGGCCGCGGTCGCCGGCGGCGTGTCAGTCCTCGGCATCGGCGCGATCGCGCTGGGCGTCTGGGCGTTCCAGGCGACGCGGCCGCTCTCGATCCCCGAGACGACCGACGAGGCGATCGCCGTCCTGAGCAGCGCGAAGTTCGACCGCCTCCCGAGCGACCGCAAGGCCCAGGTCACCGCGGCGGCCCGAGGCCTGCTCGCCGATCTCCCCGACGATCAGCGCCGGGCCCTCTTCCGCGATGAAGAAAACCGCGATGCGATGCGCAACCTCATGGAAGCGACCATGGACGACATGTCCCGCCGCTACGCACGCGGCGAGGAGCTCGACGAGATCCGCCGCGGCATGGGCTTTGGCGGCGGGCGTCCCGGCGGAGCCACGCGTGGCAGGCCCGGCACCGCACGCCCCGGCAGCGACGCCCAGCGCACCCCCGACGAGCAGCTGACGCCCGAGCAGCAGCAGGAGCGCGAGCAGCGCCGGGCCGAGCGCATGGCCCAGTTCCAGCAGCGGATCGCCGAGGCCTTCAACGCCGGCTCCGCCCAGACCGCGGCCCTCCGCGGCGAGATGTTCAAACGCATGCGGGCCGAACGCGAGGCATCCGGCCAGCCACAACGCCGCCGCGACCGCTAGAACCTCTCTCCGGCAAGCCCAGGCCCGTCTGAAGGCCTTCCAAGGCCCATCCCGAGACCGTCCAGGCCCCTCCGGTCGGCGGATGTAATCGCGCACTGGTCGGCTTGTGTCTGTGGTAGTATCTGGTGCAGTGGGGGCGCTGGCGGGGTACGCAACTGCCGCCGGCCGACTGCGAAGCGAGTTGAACAGCCCGTTCCTCCTCCCTACCCCCACGCGCTCCCGGAGCACCCCCCATGCGCCCCCCGCGACACGATGGCAGTCTGTGCGAGCGTCTCGAGCCGAGGGTGATCCTCGCGGTCGACGCGGTGGGCATCGGCTTCGACTCGGGCACCTCGGATCACCTCGTCGTTGTCACCGAGTACACCCTCGATGATGACCTGAACTACACGCAGTTCTCTCGCGAGACCGCCGGCATGGGCGGCGCCCAGCCGATCGCCGGCACCTCGCCGACCCTGTTCGAGCTCTTCAACAACGGCAGGCTGGGCGTGGGCTACGAGGGCTCGCCGCTGCCCAACCAATCCGGCCCGACCGGGCCGATCCCGGGCATCTCGACCAGCCAGTTCTTCGCCGAGCAGGGCTATAGCGTCGGCTTCCTCGGTGGCGCGGGCGGCGAGCCCGGCGGCGTCTCCACGCTCTTCCAGATCGAACGCCACGCCGACGCATCGCTCGCCGACCTCGCGGGCAACTGGCGCTTCCACATGCTGCGCTTCGTCGGCGACGCCGACCCCATCTCGCTCACGGGCAACGCCTCGATGGGCGGCGCGTTCATGCTGCTCGGCCCGCTCACGGGCGACCCCGGCACGGGCGTCGTCGCCGAGACGATCGAGTTCGCCGCCGAGGACGACCGCGGCCGGTTCGATGGCTCCGGCGGCGTGCGCATCTACCTCAACCACGACGCCTCGGTCTTTCTCGCGATCGATCTCGACACGACCGACGGCGACGCGTATGTCGCGATCGGCACGCGCCCGGACGTCGCCGCCGAAACCACGCCCGAGGACATCGCCGGGCGGTACCGCGTGCAGCTCTTCGCGTCGAGCACCAGCGGCGCCGATCTGCTGGGCCAGCGCCTGACCTCGCCGTGGCTCGATATCGAGGCCGACGGCACGTACACGCAGCGCGACCTCCTCCTCGACGATCGCGCCACGGGCGACACCGTCGCGAGCGGCACGTGGAGCGTGACCGGCTCAACGCTCGAGCTCGTCGATTCGTCCACCGGCGTGACGGTCCGCTACACCGTCGGCGACGACGGCAACACGCTGCTGCCCATCCAGGTGCAGGGCGACGCGGGCCCCGCGACGCTGCACGGCGTCGCGCAGCGCGTCTCCGACGCGCTGATCGGCCCGCCCCCGGTCGACCCCACGCCGCCC
This sequence comes from uncultured Phycisphaeraceae bacterium, assembly GCA_964415125.1. GTDB lineage: Bacteria > Planctomycetota > Phycisphaerae > Phycisphaerales > UBA1924 > CAYQAD01. Next base: position 8,574 of record CAYQAD010000019.1, read on the forward strand.
GCCGGCCCGCTGTCGCTCGCCCAAGGCCGAGTCTCCGAGACCGGCCGCCCCGAGGTCTTCGAGCTCGACGAGACCGGCCTTTGGCGCACCGTTGATCTGATCACCCGCGCCACTGGCGACGACGTCCAGACCGAGACCGCCCAGGACATCGTCGTCTGGACCGACCCGATCGACGGGCTGACCTACGCCGCGGTGAGCACCAACGCCGATCTATTCCTCTACAGCCGCGACACCGAGGGTGTCTGGTCCGTCCAGAACCTCACCGCCGACGTGCCCGGCGCCCAGGCGATCCGATCCAATCTTGTCCAGTACGTCGGGCGCGATCTGGTCGTCACCATCGCGGGGCTCAACAGCTTGGGCGAGGTCGTCACGTACAACGCCGTGCCCGACCGCATCATCGCCGATGGCCCGCAGTTCACCTTCCGCAACGTCTCGACCCAGGACCTCCCCCTCACGGGTTCGACGACCCCAGAGTTCGTCGGCGACCTGACCTCGTTCGTCACCGCGTGGGACGCCCAGAACATCGTCGGGCTCGACGCGGCCGGCGACGTGTGGGCGGTCTGGCGCTCCCGCTCATCGGGCGGCTGGCGCAGCGTGAACCTCAGCGACCAGACCGGCGCCGATCCGCTGCAAGGCAGCCTTACCGTCTTCCTCACCTCGTGGGGCGGCATCAACATCGCCGGCGTCAGCGACACGGGCCAGGTCCTCGCGACATGGTGGGTGCCGGGCCAGACATGGCGTCGCGCGAACCTCTCGAACAGCGCCGGCGCACCGCCGCTGCAGGTCGAGTCGGTCACGAGCTGGGTCACGCCCTGGGGGGCGCTCAACGTCGGCGGGCTCGACGAGAACAACGACGTGATCGCCCTGTTCTGGCTGCCCGGCTTCGACTCGTGGCGCGTCGCGAACCTCACCGCGTCGCTCGATCCGAGCGAGCCCAGACCCGAGGGCGCACTCGAAGCCTCGGTGCTCGATTCGGGTGTCATGAACGTCTTCGGCACCCAGGGCGACGACGACCACGTGCGCGTCTATTGGACGCCCGATCAGCCCGGCTGGCGCATCGAGAACCTCTCGATGATCTCGGTGGTCGGCTAGGGCCGCGCTCCGAACCGCCGCCGCGCAGATCAACCCGCGTGCCGCGACGCGTCGATGCCGTAGCTCTTCATCTTCTTGTAGAGCGTGGTCCGGTTGATATCGAGCTGGTCGGCGGTGCGCTGGCGGTTCCAGTCGTTCGCCTCGAGCGCGCGCAGCAGGATGCGACGCTCCGGCTCGCGCAGCGCCTCCTCCAAGGGCATCGGCTCCCACTCGCCAGCGTCATCGGTCAGCCTCGGCCCCATGCCGATTGCGCCGCCCAGCACGCCCGCGTCGTTCGTGCGCACGTTCTCGGGAAGGTCGTCCACCGAGATCGTTTGCCCGCGCGTCAGCACCGCCGCCCGCTCGATCACGTTCTGCAGCTCGCGTACGTTGCCGGGCCAGGCGTAACGCCGCAGCGCATCCATCGCGTCCGGCGCGAAGCCCACGATCTGTCGGCCGAGCTCGCTGGCATGCATGCGCAGGAAGTGCTCGGCGAGCTTCGGGATGTCCGCGACGCGGTCACGCAGCGGCGGCACCTCGACCTTTACCACGTTGATCCGGTAGTACAGGTCCTGCCGGAACGTACCCTTCGCGACGAGGCGGTCCAGGTCCTGGTTGGTCGCCAGCACCACGCGCACGTCCACCTCGATCGTCTCGCTCGAACCCACCGGCTCGAAACGCCGCTCTTGCAGCACGCGCAGCAGCTTGAGCTGCATCGCCGGGCTCGCCGAGTTGATCTCGTCGAGAAACAGCGTGCCGCCATCGGCCGCGAGGAATCGACCCACTTTGTCCGCGTGCGCACCGGTGAATGCGCCCTTGACATGCCCGAACAGCTCGCTCTCGAGCAGCGTTTCGGGGATCGAGCCGCACGAGATCTCCACGTACGCGTTGTCGCGCCGCGGCGAGTTGTGGTGGATGGCGTGCGCGATCAGGCTCTTGCCCACGCCCGACTCGCCGGTCATCAGCACCGTCGTCCGCGACGGCGCGACCGCCTGGATCAGGTCGTAGATCTTCGTCATGCGATGGTCGGAGCCGACGATGTTGTCGAGCCCGAACCGCTCGTCGAGCCGCTGGCGCAGCGTCTGGTTCTCTTCAACCAACGCCTGCTGGCGAAGCGCACGCTCCAGCGCCGCTGCCAGTTCCTCGTCCACCACCGGCTTGGTCAGGTAGTCGACCGCGCCCAGGCGCAGCGCCTCGACGGCCGTCTCGATCGAGCCGTACCCGGTCAGCATCAGCACCACCGTGCTCGGATGCGCCTCCTGCACATGACGCAGCAGCTCAAGCCCCGATGTGTGCGGCATGTTCACGTCGGTCAACACCACGCGGAAGGGTCTCGGCTTGCGCGACGCGCCGTCCGCCGGCGCGTCGGCCGCCTGCAGCAGCCGCTTCGCCTCGGCCGCGTCCAGCGCGGTCGTCGTCTGGTACCCCTCGGCCGCGAGGTGGTCCGCGAGCGACTCGGCGACGATCGGGTCGTCGTCAACAATCAGCACCCGACCCCGGCTGCTCTCGGTCTGGCTCATCTCTCGATCGCCCGCTGTGCTCACGTGATGTCTCCGGGATCGGTGGGCAGAGGCTCGATCGGCACGCGGATGCTCAGCACCGCGCCCGGTCGGCGGAGTTCGTCGCGCCCGGCGCGCCGTGCCAGCGAGATCTCGCCCCCCAGGTGCTCGACGATCTGTCGGCACAGCGCAAGGCCGATGCCGCTGCCCGCCGCCTTGGTCGTGTATCCGTGGCGGAAGGCGTGCTCGGTGCCCTCCGGGTGCGGCCCGACGCCGTCGTCGATGACCGTGATGCCCAAGTGCGTCGCGTCACGCTCGGCGCGCAGCTCGACATGCCCCGTTGCGCCGCCCGTGTCCGGACCGAGCGCATCGCCCGCCGCGTCGATCGCGTTGCGCATCGCGTTGAGCACCACGGTGTAAAGCATCTGGGCGGGCAGCACCGACGCCTCGGGCTGGATCGAGAGCGTGATCTCGACGCCGCGCTCGTCGGCGATCGGCCCGAGCACGTCCGCGGCATGGTGCGCCGCTTCGGCAATAGTGATCGGTGCCCTCGGCCCCAGCGAGTGCGAGCCGATCGAGGCGTCGCTGCCCGCGGCCGACGCGCGCACGAGATCGGTCATGCGCGCAAGCGACTGCTGCACCGTGTCGAGCCGACGGCGCAGGTGCTCGGCTTGGTTGGTCTGCGGATCACCCGAGTCGTCGAGCGACCGCTGCGCGAGCATCAGCGTCCGCAGCGATCCGTCGAGCAGGTTCGCCAGCTCGTGGGTCAGCACCGAGTACCGATCGAGCAGGTACGGCGCATCGAAGCCCGAGGGCGGGTCGCCACTCTCATGCGCCATCGCCGGGTGGATCGCGGGACGATGCACTCGCGGGGCGTGGATTGGCGGCCGCGGGCCCGAGCCCGCGTCGGACGAGGGCTTCGGCGCGGGCTCGCGCCCGGGATCGTCAGGGCCAGAAGAGTTCGGCGTGTCGCTCATGCCACGCCCATCGTCACACGCGGACCCCGAGTGAAGCCGGCGTTGACAAAAAACCACAACTTTCTCGGACGCTTGATGTCGGGTCGCGACAGCACGGTCGGAAGCTGTTCGGAGCTGTGACGCCCCCACGCAACATGCGCGGGGCGCGAGCCCCGGCGGGGTCAACTCACACCGAGGGCCGCGGCATCACGATCCGAGAGCAGCCCACCGTCGCTGCGCTCACGTACCGTCCCGTCGCGCTTCCACGAGCGCTCGCAGCGGGGTTCGGCCGAGAGATCCCGCACGCTCGCCTCGGTCGCCGCCGCGTCGAGCACGACCCGGCTCGCGCCGAGCAGGTCCGCCAGGTCGGTCGCATCGAATCGGGCCAGCGTGCCCTCGGCGTCGGCGAGCGTGACCGCCGCATCGAGCGGGTTCTCCACGGACTTGCTCGCCCGCGCCTGCTCGAGCGCGTTGAGCCCCGCATCGCGGGCCGACATCACCGCGGGCCACCCGGCGTCGACGTCGACGTCGAACCGATCGATGAACGTGGTGAGGTGGACGCTCGCGCCGCCGTCGCCTTCCAGCCCGTGCAGCACGCGGTACGCCTCGTCGGCGGTGTGGCACAGCACCGGCGCGAGCAGTCGGCACAGCCCGTCGGTCAGGTCCCAGAGCGTCGTCTGCGTGCGGCGTCGACGCGGGGCGTCGAGCGCGTCGCAGTACAGGCGATCCTTGACCGCCGCGAGATACACCGAGCTGAGCGTGTCGTTGCAGAAATCGTAGAGCGTTCGGCTCGCGGTCTGGAAGTCGTACGCGCGGTACGCCCGGATCACCTTCGCCGCCACGCGGTTGTACTCGCCCAGCACCCACGCGTCGATCGAAGTGGGGGGGTACTCGGCCAGCGCCACGCAGTGTCCGTCGGTGCCCTCGCACGAGGCCGTGAAATCGTCGAGGTTCGAGAGCATGAAGCGCAGCGTGTTGCGCACCTTGCGGTACGACTCGCCCGCGACCTTGAAGAACTCGTCGTCGACCTTCACGTCGTTCTCGTACGACAGCGAGAAGACCCACCAGCGGAGCACGTCCGCGCCGTACTTCTTGAAGAGGTCCTCGATCGTGTCGCCCTTGCTCTTTGAGAGCTTGTAGCCATCCTTATCGACGCAAAAGCCGTGCGTGAGCAGCGCCTTGTACGGCGGCGTGCCCATCGCGCCCAGCGCCGGCAAGAGCGACAGCTGGAACCACCCGCGGTGCTGATCCGAGCCCTCCAGATACAGCTC
>CAYQAD010000019.1:13470-18095 GCA_964415125.1 uncultured Phycisphaeraceae bacterium
AGAGCGACAGCTGGAACCACCCGCGGTGCTGATCCGAGCCCTCCAGATACAGCTCCACCGGGAAGTCGCGGCCCCCCGAGCGCTCGCGCATCACCGCGTTCCACGACGAGCCCGCCTCGAACCACACATCGAAGATGTCCCGGCCCTTCTGCAGCGAGCCGAGGTCGATGCCCTTGGGCGCGTGCGGATCGCTCGCGAGGTCGTAGCCCGCGAGCAACGTCTCGGGCGACTCGGTGAACCACACGTCCGAGCCCTTTGCGCGGACGACCTCGATCACGGCGCGCACGCTCGCGGGCGTCATCAGCGTCTCGCCACTCGGCGTGTGGAAGGCGGGGATGGGCAGGCCCCACGCACGCTGGCGCGAGATGCACCAGTCCGGCCGCGACTCGAGCATGCCTCGCAGCCGATTCCGCCCCCACGCGGGGTGGAACTCCACGTCGCTCGCGACCGCGTTCATCGCCATCTCGCGCAGGCTCTTCTTGTCGCGCTTGGTCGGCCGATCGACGCCCACGAACCACTGCTCGGTGCAGCGGAAGATCACGGGCGTCTTGCTCCGCCAGTCGTGCGGATACGAGTGCATGAACGTGTGCGCGTGGAACAGATGCCCCGACTCGCGCAGGCGATCGGCGACCTTCTGGTTCGCGTCGAAGACGCCCATGCCCCTGATGAATTCGGGCACGGTGTCGTCGTACGTGCCATCGGCGCGCACGGGGCAGTACACCGGCAGGTTCTCGTTGCCGCCGGTCATGAAGTCCTCGGCGCCATGGCCCGGCGCGGTGTGGACCAGGCCCGTGCCGTCCTCGAGCGTCACGTACCCGGCGGGCACGATCGTCCACACGTTGTTCGGATCGCCCGGGCCGTCACCAAAGTCCGGCAGATCGTCGCGCAGCGGCGAGCGGTACTTCAGACCCACCAGGGCCGAGCCCGGCGCCGTCGCGAGCACCTCGACGTCCTCGGCCTTGCCCAGCTTGGTCACCTGCTCCACCAGCTGCTCGGCGAGCACCGCGACGTTGCCATCCACGTGCACCAGCGCGTACGTGAAGTCGGGGTTGACCGCCACAGCGACGTTCGCGGGAAGCGTCCAGGGCGTGGTGGTCCAGATCATGAAGGTCGGCCGGCCGGCCGGGCGGGCGTCCTCGTCATCGAGCCCGAACGCTCGGTACACCGCGGCGCCGTCGCTCGCCTCGAAGTCGACGTACACCGAGAGGTCCTCGCGGTCCTGGTACTCGAGCTCGGCCTCGGCAAGCGCCGTCTCGTTGGCGATCGACCAGTGCACGGGCTTGAGCGCGCGATACACCAGGTCCTGCTCGAGCATCCCCACGAGCACATCGAGCACCGCCGCCTCGTACTCCGGCTGGAGCGTGAGGTACGGGTTGTCGTAGTCCGCGAGTGTGAGCAGCCGAGACATCTGCTCGGTGTGCAGCTTGTGGTACTTGCGGGCGTAGTCGGCGCACGCCCGGCGGATCGCCATGCGCCGCGCGTCGTCGGGCAGGTCCGCGAGCTTGGCGAGCTTGCCCTTCTCCTTGAGCTCGGCGAGGACCTTGTGCTCGATGGGCAGCCCGTGCGTGTCCCAGCCCGGCACGTAGGGGCAGTCCCGGCCCATCATCGTCTGGGAGCGCACGACGAAGTCCTTGAGGCACTTGTTCATCAGGTGCCCCATGTGGATCGAGCCGTTGGCATAGGGCGGCCCATCGTGGAAGACGAACCGCTCGCCCTCTGCCCGCGCTTCTCGGGTCTTGGCGTACAGGTCGGTCTTCGCCCAGCGCTTGAGCGTCGCGGGCTCGTTCTGCACGAGGTTCGCCTTCATGGGGAAGGCGGTCTTGGGCAGGTTGAGCGTGGCCTTGTAGGCGTTCTTGGGCTTCTTCTCGGATGGGGCGGTGTCGGACATCGGGTGGGCTCACAGGCGGAATGGGCTCGGGCCGGGGCGTTGGAATCGGCGATGGTATGGACGCAGGGTGTGCGCACGATGATCGACCCGCCCGGAGCACTTGCCCGTCAAGGCAAAGCTCGGCATGGTCTTCGTCAGGCCCCGGCTGGGGAGCGGTGCGGTGCGGTGTGAACGCGGCGACCGGCCCCTCAGCGGGGCGACGGAATTCGCAAGGCTGATGCGGTCTGGACGTTCATGGGTGTGAGTCTACGCAGGCTCAGGCGTGCTCGAAGATCGTCTGCGTGCGGATCACGATGCCGCCCGGCGCGAGCAGGTGGTACGCCTGCACATGGACTTCCTTGGCGTACTTCTGGATGTCGAGCATCGAGAGGCTCTCGCCGGCCTGGGACTGCCAGCGGTGCGAGATCGTCTGGTGCTCGGCGACGTGCTGGGTCATCTCGCCGAGCGTCCCGAGGTACAGGTTTTCCGAGAGCGTCTCGGTCTGCACCGAGTTGAAATAGGTCACGCGGTCGTTCTTGAAGCGGTGCTCGAAGTCCCGCTCGCCCGCGCACAAGTACGCCGAAACGACGCCGGACGCGGGCAGATTGTCCTCCTGGGCCGTGACGAGCTCGCACGAGCGGTGGTCGCCGAACTCGAAGCGGAGCACGTGGGCCCCCTCCATGATCCAGGCCTCGAGCTCCCAGTCGCCCTGGCGGATGACGTCTCGGCTCTTGAGCGAGAAGAGCTCCGGGTGGAGGGCTCGGTTGTAAAGGATCGCTTGGTAGGACTGGAGCGCGTTGGACTTCGCCGAAGAGTTCATTGGTCCTCCAAGAGGGGCACGGCGTCCGCTGTGCGGGGCGCCGGGAAGGTGCAGGGGCGTGGCGTCGGGGAGTAAGCCGTTACAAACATAGGCGAACCGCGTTGCGGGTTACCCCGGGGCGTGGTGGTCCCGATGGCTTGCGTGCGATGCCGTACAACCATATTTTCGATGTGCGGCGTCCATGTCCACAACAAATTGGGGTTAGGGGCCGCAAAGGCCCGAAAAAATTCAAGCCGATGCCGATCGCCCTTCCCACGCTGTGGACCTCCCCATGAACGCCGCCCGCCTGCGATTGGTTCGTCGACTGCCCGAAAACCAGCGGCTCGCGGCGATTTCCGCGGCCCTGGCGGTCTGCGATCCCGCCGAGGCCGAGGTGCTCGGCATCGATCTGGTCGAGCTCTCGCTGGAAGGGCAGAGCCGAGGGCTCGCCGACGCGGGGCTTGCCGAGGTCATCCGCCGGTGGGATCGGCTGCCAGACTCGGCGCGTGAAGCCGCGCGGGCGGCGGGTCGGGGCCGATGGGCCGCGGCTGTGCGCGATCTGGCCGCGACCGGCGACATCGCCTGCCGAGATGCCTGCCTCAGCCTGTTCGAGTCGCTGGCGGACGCCGACCTGGTCTTCGTGCTGCCGATGCTGGTCGGTGACAGCGAGGGCGCGATCGCCCGCCGCGCCGATCGGCTGCTGCTCGCCACCACCGAGGTGGCGGTCGAGATGCCCGGCGCGATGCTCGGTTACTCGGCCGATGCCAGCGCACCGCCCGCGGCTGATTCGGCGGCCTCGCGGGCAGCCTTGGACCCCCCGCGCCTCACGGCGGAGCGTCTCGTCCCATTGCTCGCCGATTCGGCCGAGACCTGGGAGACGCACCAATCGCGTGCGGTGATGCTCGCCTTGACGCTGTTGCTTGCCGCCGACGACGTGCGGTGGCGGACCGGCTCGGCGGGTGCTCGGCTGACGCGGGTCATCGAGCAGCACGAGCGGGCCGCGACGGCGCTGCGTGGGACACTTCGATGGAGCAAGTCGCCCGCGGCTCGGCTCGCGGCGTGGCGCAGCCTGGGCACGCAGCCCGAGCTGGCAGCGGCGTGCTTCGATCGCGTCGCCTGGGCGCACGACGCCGCGGACCATGAGGCGGTGTGCGCACGCGCCGCGTTGCTCGCCCGGCCGGCACGACGGGCGGCGTGGTCGAAGGTCTCGGTGCGAACCCGCCCGAGTGCCGCCACGCTCGTCGAGGGCGGCCCGGTGCCCGATCGGGCGGCATTCGAGCGGATGAACGAGCCCGCCCGCGCGGGTGTCGCACGGCTTGTCGCGGCGATGGGCGGCACGGCCGAGGCGAAGCGCGCGGCACGCGAGCCGGCGCTTGCCGACCCGAGCGGGCGGGTGCGGTTGTCGTCGCTCGCTCACGCGCCGAGCAAAGAGCTCGAAGACTGGGTCCACGATGCCGATGAGTCGATCGCCCATGCCGCGGCGCTGCGATGGAGCATGGCGGGCATTCGGCCCGGGCGGAGCAAGACCCCGGCCCGCGCGAAGCGCGTCGTGCGCACGCTCGCGCGCAGCCCGCACGCGGCGATCCGGCGGTGGAGCGCACAGGAATCCCGCCGGATCGACCCGTGGTCGGGCGATGGCGCGTGGTCGCGCGTCGCGGCCCGGCAGGCGCTGGCGGCCGATGCGAAAGGCTTCATACGAGAGCTCGCGGCGCGCTGCCTCGGGGGCGAGGTCGCCGATCGGATCGCGGCGTTGTCGCTGGTCCGGCCGATGCGGCTGAGCGACGAGATGGTGTCGGTGCTCGAACGTGCCGCGGGGGATAGCGACGATCGCGTCGCCGCGACCGCGGCGCGGGCGCTCGAAGGATGCGAGCTGCCGAAGGCGGCCGACATCGTGCGCGCGCTGCTCGGCCACCACGACGGCCGCGTGCGCTCCAACGCGGCCGAGGCGCTGGCGGGCGC
>CAYQAD010000020.1:0-16218 GCA_964415125.1 uncultured Phycisphaeraceae bacterium
CGTGGGCGGCATCGGCATCATGAACATCATGCTCGCCAGCGTGCAGGAACGCACCCGCGAGATCGGCGTCCGCCGGGCGGTGGGCGCCACGCGCAAGCACATCACCGCGCAGTTTCTCGTCGAGACCAGCGTGCTCAGCACCATCGGGGGCATCATCGGCGTGGGGCTCGGCATCGGGGCGAGCATCCTGATCGGCGTCGTCGTGCCCATGCTGCCCGACCTGCCGCTCGTCGGGCAGTACGTCGCGAGCGACGTGGCGCTGCCCACGCAGATCGCGCTCTGGTCGATCATGGTCGCGTTCTTCGTCGCCGTGCTCACGGGCCTGATCTTCGGGGTCTATCCGGCGATGCAGGCGTCGAAGCAGGACCCGATTACCGCGCTCCGGCACGACTAGGCGCGACCAACGACCCCAAGCGAGTCGGCGCGACAAACGGGCACGCAAACAAACAGCCCCGACCTGCGTGGCAGATCGGGGCTGATGGCGTTTGGGTTGCGTGGGCGAGGCTGCGGTCGAATCAGTCGCCGCCGCCGAGCAGGGACTCGATCTCGGCATCGACGGGGTTGAGACCCTGGCGATCGTCCTTCGAGCCCTTGTGCTTGGCCTCTTCTTCCTCTTCGTTGTCGTCCTCGGCGGCCTCGCGTGCGTCGGCCTCGGCGAGGGCACGCTCGGCCTCCTCGGTGTCGCGCTTCAGCTGCTCGGCCTTGGACTTGTCGTCCAGGCCGTGCGCACGCTTGTACGCGTCGACCTTCGCCCGGTCGGGCGAGAGCACGATCGAGGCCTCCCGGCCCGACCAGCGGGGCGCCATGTCGACCTTCGCCACGTCCGAGAGGTCCTCGCAGACCTGGGCGAGGCGCTCGATGCCGAGCTGCTTGTGCTGCATCTCCCGGCCTCGGAAGCGCTGGGCGATCTGCACCTTGTGCCCCGCGATGATGAAGCGGCGGGCCTGCTCGACGCGGATCTGCACGTCGTGCTTGTCGATCTTGATGGACCGGCCGAGGCGGATCTGCTTGAGCTCGTTCTGCTTGCTCGAGGAGTTGTTCGCCTTCTTGGACAGCTCGTACTTGTACTTGCCGTAGTCCATGATCTTGCAGATCGGAGGACGCGAGTCGGACACTACCTCGACGAGATCGAGCCCGGCCTCCTCGGCCATGGCGATCGCGTCGCGCGTGTCGACCACGCCGATCTGCTCGTTGTCCGGACCGATCACACGGATCGGCGTGATCCGGATCAGGTGGTTGACGCGCGTGCGCTTGACGGGTCCGGCATCACGGAGATATCGAGAGCGGGCGATGGGGCGACTCCTTTTATCGGCCCGCGCGGGGCGGGCCTGGGAAACTCGTCGGCCCGCGCGAGGCGGGCCTGGAAACACAGATGGACGAAAAACCGGCCCGAGCCACACCAGCGTGGGTCGAACCAGCGGAACTCGAGGCATGATCGGACGGCACGCGGCGTGTCATGAGCAGCGACACGCACGACGATCGACCACAACGCCCACGCCGCGAGGGCCGAGAGCGCGAGTGTGTCGTGAGATCGTCATGGCGGCGGTTCCGTGGAATGCGGTCGATACATCCGCCAGCGGGAGCAAACGCCCCGCTGGCTGCGATAATCGTAAACCGGACCAAGGCGTCAGGCAAGGATTGTGTTCGGGCGTGTGCACGGGCTTCGGGCTGGCCGCCCCCCACCGGCCGGCGGATTCGGTGCCCGCTCGACCACCAGACGCCGCGCTGGCCCCCGGGCGGAAGGACATCCATCGAAGAGAAGCCAGCCCCGGTCAAACCACGAGCTGCACAAGGTTCCCCACCGCCGACGCGGCCAGTAGGACCGCGAGCACGATGACCACGGGGCTCGCGAAGGGCGAGGCCGCCCGGATCGTCGAGTCCACGGGAATCTCGTCGTGCGTCGAGGCCGCCTCGGCCTGGGCGAGGTCGGAGAGGGCGGCTGTGGGCAGCACGTCCTTGTGCGCGAGGACCGGCTGGTCGCCGCCCCGGACGGCCCGGAGGTCGATCAGCAGGTCCGAGCAGTTCTTGTACCGGCGTGCGGGGTCTTTGGCCATCATCATCTCGATGACCTCGGAGATGCCCGCCGAGAGCTTGGGGTTCACGTGGTCGGGCGGGACCAGGTCGGCCTTGAGGTGCTTGTGCATCACGGCCGAGGGGTTCTTGCCCTCGAAGGGGACGTTGCCCGTGACCATGTGGTAGAGGGTCGCACCGAGGGAGTAGATGTCGGCGGGCGGGCCGATGTCCTTCTCGCCCCGGATCTGCTCGGGGGAGATGTAGTACGGCGTGCCGAACGCCTTGCCCGCCTCGGCCTCGGCCGCCTCGACATCCGTCACCGCGCGGGCCAGGCCCATATCGGCGAGCTTCGAGACGCCCTCCTTGTTGAGCATGATGTTCTTGGGCTTCACGTCGCGGTGGATCAGGCCCTTGGCGTGGGCGTGCTCGAGGGCCTTGGCCATCTGCACGATGATCTCGATCGCCTCGGCCTCGTCGAACCGCTTGTGCTTGACGATGTCGTCGTAGACCGTCCGACCCTCGACGTACTCCATCACGAAGTAGTGGAACTCGCCGGCCCGGCCCACGTCGAACGCCTGCACGATGTTGGGGTGGTTCAGCTGGGCCGCGGCCCGGCCCTCGGCGTAGAACCGCTCGATGAACTGCGGGTTCGAGCTGAACTTTCTTGGCAGGATCTTCACCGCGACCGTCCGGTTCAGCGAGAGCTGCCGACCTTTGTAGACCGTCGCCATCGCGCCCGAGCCGAGCTTGCCCAAGATCTTGAAGCCGGGAATCTGCTGGCCCGACCGCTCGGCCTCGATGACCTGTTTGAGGCGGACGATCTGCCGCTGGGTCACGTACTCGTTATCGACGAGAAGCTGGGCGAGCGACTTCTGGCTCGGGTCCTCGCCGTCGCCCGACGCCTGCGACTTGTACTGCTCGACGCAGGACTTGACCTCCTCGGCCGTCGCGAGACCCTGGTCGATCACGAGCCGGCCGATGATCGAGTCCAGGCTCGACCCGGCCTTGGCGGCATCCTGCATCGCCTCTTGCACGGCGGCCTCGGCTTGGGCGTTCGTGCGGTCGTTGCCCTGCCGCGCGAACGACCCCGTCGAGCCCATCTTGAGGGCGCGTGCCGCGTCGTCGGAACTCGGGTTGGTTTCTTGGCCGCTCATGCGCAGCTGGACGGCTGCCCGCTCCTCGCCGTGAGGCGTGTGCTGATTATCCGCTGACGTGCGAACCGTAAAGCGGGGTGGTTGGGCTGTCAATGGGTCGGTCCCTTCGGATGCCAACTGAAGGACGAAGATTGGACAGCCGGGCAAGCCCGCGCCTGTCGGTTATCGCCGCTCGGCGCCGACGCCTTGGCGGCGTTCGGGCGACACAAGCCGGTACGCGGGCCGGGCCCGCCGGTTTCCAGATGTACCGTTCCGGCCGCCGCGACCCGACCAGCGCCTCGTATACTCGGACCTTCGCGCGCCGAACTCGGCTGTGCACGCTCCCAGGGCGGTCTTGGGAGGCCGGTCGCTCGCCGAATCGCCGGGACTCCCCAGATGCTCGTGACCGAAAGTAGGCCTCGGAACCTCCACTGGTTCCACGCCGGGCCGCTGCTCTATGGCGACTGGGGCACGAGCCGGCTTTATGTGCTCGGCCTCGCGTTCTTCTTCACCGCCCACGGCTCGGTGCTCTACCTCGCGGCGATCGGCCTGCTCATGGTCGCCGTCTCGTGGGCGTACACCATCGTTTGCCGGTGCTTCCCCGACGGCGGCGGCGTCTACACCGCCGCACGCCAGCTCAGCCCCACCCTCTCGGTCTTCGGCTCCACCCTGCTGCTCTGCGGCTACATCATCACCGCCGCAATCAGCACCGTCGAAGCGTTCCACTACCTCGGCGTGCCGCACGAGTACACCTTCGCCTGTTCCGTGGTCGCGATGATCGTGCTCGGCGGCGTGAACTGGTTCGGCGCCAAGTCGGCCGGGCGCTTCGCGATGGTCATCGCTTTCGCGGCGCTCCTGCTCGGCGCCATCCTCATCGTCGCGTGTCTCCCCTTCGTGCCCGCGGGCATCAAGACGATCTCCTTCGACACGCTGCCGCCGCCCGGCGAGGCCTGGGTGATGTTCACTAAGATCTGCCTCGCGCTCGCGGGCGTCGAGGCGGTCGCGAATATGACCGGGCTCATGAAGAAGCCCGTCGAGAAGCAGGCGAAGCGCACGATCTGGCCCGTCTGCGTGGAGGTGGTGCTGCTCAACCTTGTCTTCGGCATCGCGCTCGCGGGCCTGCCGAGCTTGGTTGACATCCACGAGCCGCTCGCCCTGCGTCCGAACATCGAGCAGCTGCTCGACACGCACGGGGCGGCCGAGGGCTCATCCGAACAGGCCGCGACCTACGCCCTCGAGCACGGCGAGCCCGGGCTCGAGCGCGAAGAAATCCTTGCCTATCGCGACACCGCGATGCGCGTGATCGCCGAGGACAGCGCCGCGTACTGGGGCGAGCGGCTCGCGACGCCCGAGGCGGGCGAGCGCGCCTCGATGATCGCGGGCAAGGTCTCGGGCATCGTGTTCGGGCTTCTCCTGCTCAGCGCCGCGAACACGGTCATCATGGCGATGGTCTCGGTGCTCTTCGCGCTCGCGCAGGACCGCGAGCTGCCCAAGGGGCTGACCAAGCTCAACTACTCGGGCGTGCCGTCGATCGGACTGGTCGTCGCGGTCGTTGCGCCGATCGCGGTGCTCGTATTCGAGCGGGATGTCCAGAGGCTGGCGGAACTCTACATCATCGGCGTCTGCGGCGCGATCACGACCACCGTGCTCAGCGTCGCGGCCAACCGCGAACTCGACATCGGCCGCAGATCTCGCGCAGGCCTCTGGGCGCTGGGCCTCTTCCTGCTCGCGGTATCGCTCACGATCGTCGTGACCAAGCCGGCCGCGACGATCTTCGCCGGCGGCGTGATCGGCCTCGTGCTCGCGACCCGCACAGGCCTGCTGCTCAAGCGCCGGGGCACCCCAGACCCGCTCGACGAGCCCGCCTCGGGCTGGCTCGCGATGGTCCGCGATGAGCCCGCCAACATCGACCCCGACAAGCCCAAGATCATGCTCGCCGCACGCGGGCGATTCCAAAGCGAGTTTGCCGTCGACCTCGCACGCCGCCGCAAGGCGACGCTGTTCGCCGTGTTCGTTCGCCGCGTCAACCTGATGGACGTGCAGCCCAACCGCGTGCCGCGCGTCGAGGAAGACCGCGACGCACAGGAAGCCCTCGGCACCACGGCCCTGCTCGCCAAGGAAGCGGGCGTGCCCTTCCTGCCGATCTACGTCGTCGCCACGGACATTGTCGACGAGATCCTCGACCACACCGTCACCTACGGCTGCGACACACTGATCATGGGCAAGACCAAGCGCTCGGTCTTCTCACGCAAGTTCGAGGGCGATGTTGTCACCGAGGTCGCCGAGTCGCTTCCCGATGACGTGGCATTGATCACACGCAGCGCCGAAACGCCGCACGTCAACACGGGCAAGAAGGACAAGCGGTGAGCGCTGCCGACGCATCGATTCTCGCGGGCCTGACCGACGCGCAGCGGCAAGCCGTGGAGCACACCGAGGGGCCGCTGCTTGTGCTGGCCGCGGCCGGTAGCGGCAAGACGCGCGTCATCACGCGACGCGTGGCGCACCTGGTGCTGGGCTGCGGCGTGCCGCCGTGGTCCATCCTCGCCCTCACCTTCACCAACAAGGCCGCCGGGGAGATGCGCGAGCGCATCGGCGTGCTGCTCGATGGCAACGAGCGCGCGTCGCGCGGCCTGACCGTGACCACCTTCCACGCGCTCTGCGCCCGGCTCATCCGCCGGTACGCCGAGCGAGTGGACCTTGGCATCCCGGGCGACTTCACGATCTATCCCAGCGCCGACCAGGTCGCGCTCGTGAAGCGCGTGATCCAGGGGCTCGACATGAGCACGAGCAACTGGTCGCCGCGGAGCGTGCTCTCCTCGATCAGCGACGCGAAGAACGCGCTCATGGACGCCGAGGCATACCAGGCCCAGGCGGGCGACTACTTCGCCAAGCAGATCGCCCGCATCTTCACGGGCTACGAGCGTGCGCTGCGTGAGGCGGGCGCGGTCGACTTCGACGATCTGCTGGTCCTGACCGCCAAGATGCTGCGCGAGCACGCGGAGATCCGCCGCGAGTGCACCGATCGCTGGCGCTACCTGATGATCGATGAATACCAGGACACCAACCACGCGCAGTTCGTCATCGCGTCGCTGCTCGCGGGCAGCGTGGGCAGCGGCGACGGGGCGTTCGCGGGCGAGGCCGGCCCGAACATCTGCGTCGTCGGCGACCCCGACCAGGCGATCTACGGCTGGCGCGGCGCCGACATCTCCAACATCCTCGACTTCGAGCAGCAGTACCCCGGCGCCGCGGTCATCCCGCTCGGCGAGAACTTCCGATCGACCGCCCCGATCCTCGCCGCGGCCGACACACTCATCCGCAAGAACCAGGTCCGCAAGCACAAGGACCTCTACACGAGCCGCGAGGGCGGCGACCCGGTCGAAGCCGTGCTCTGCCGCGACGAGCGGCACGAGGCAAGGCTCGTCGCCGACTGGCTCGCCGAGCGACGCGACGAGCGCGATCTCGCGTGGAAGGACATGGCGGTCTTTTACCGCACCAACGCGCTCAGCCGCGTGCTCGAGGGCGAGCTGCGCGATCGGAGCGTGCCCTACATCATCGCGCGTGGCACCGCGTTCTACGAGCGCGAGGAGGTCCGCCACGCGCTGGCCTACTGCCGTGTGCTGGCAAACAACGCCGACGACGTCTCGCTCGAGCGCATCGTCAACGTGCCCGCGCGGGGCCTGGGCAAGACCTCGCTCGAGAAGGTCCGCGTGTGGGCGGGCGATCGCGGGCTGCAGATGTTCCACGCGCTCTCGCGCGTCGGCGACGTGCCCGGGCTGACCGCCCGCGCGAGCAAAGCCGCGACGGGCTTCGTCGGGCTCTTCGGCGCCTGGAGCGGCGAGGGCACGTTTATGGGCGCACAGGTCGCGACCAGCCTCGCCGATCTGGTCGAGCGCGTGGTGAAGGAGTCGGGGCTCGAGCGACACTACACCGACCGCGCCGCGGTCAGCAAGGCCGAGAGCGACGCGGAGCGGGTGGACAACCTCGGCGAGCTGATTTCGTCGGCCGCGGAGTTCGAGGAGCGCTACGACCCGGAGGCGGACCCCGCGCTCGAGGGCGCCGGCGCGAACACGCCGCCCATGCTCGCGCTGCTGCGCGCATGGCTCGAGTCCGTCGCGCTCGTCGCCGACGCCGACGAGGTCGATCCCGAGCAAGGCGCCGTCACGCTCATGACGCTCCACGCTGCCAAGGGCCTGGAGTTTCCGGTGGTCGCGATGGTTGGTCTGGAAGAAGGAATGCTCCCCCACTCCCGCTCGCACGACTCCGAGGCCGCCCTCGAGGAGGAGCGCCGCCTCTGCTTCGTCGGCATCACGCGGGCGATGGACCGCCTGATCATGACCAGCTCGCGGTACCGCACGAATCGCGGCATGCCCGAGCGCATGGTGCCGAGCCGCTTCTTCGACGAGATCGGCAGCGAGCACCTCGCGATGAGCGACCAAGCCGACGATTGGGCCGACGAGGGCTTCGAGGACCAGCGCGACGAGTGGGACGACCCGCGGGCGGGCCAGCGCAGCGAGCTGCCCATCGGATCGCTCGTGCGCCACCCGCAGTTCGGCGTGGGCGAGGTGCTCCGCGTGCAGGCAGGCCGCTACGGCCGGGCGACCGTGCGCTTCGAGGACGTGGGCGTCAAGACCCTGATCCTCGAGTACGCACGCCTCACCATCATCGACTGACCGCCATCGACCGACATTCGTCGAGCGAACAAGCCGGCCAGCCCCGCGGATCGCCTATGCCGGGCGGATGCCCCGGTAGAGCTGCTGCAGGCGATCGACCTCGCGCTTGCGCACCTGCTCGAGCACGAGCCGGGGGATGCGCCAGTCGCCCTGCTCGGCTGTCACGTTCGAGCAGTGCTCGGTCAGGCAGTGGTACAAGAACTTGAACGCGTCACGCGGCTGGTGCATCTGGTCGAGCGCATCGACCAGGTCCTGCCGGGTCACGTCTTCGGCGAAGAGGTCGAGCAGCGTCAGAGGCTCGGAGGCGCCCGGCTCGCGGCAGGCCGACAGGCGCGCGTCGCACAGGTCGTACAGCATCGCGCCCGTCCAGCTCAGGCGCTCGACGAGGTTCTGCTTGTCCAGCCGCGCCTCCTGGAAGAAGGCGGCCGACTCCTTGAAAAGCGCATGCCGGAGATCGACCGGCAACAGCAGCTTGAAGCCGAGCCCGTCCTGCTGGAGGAACTTGTTGTTGAGCATCGGCCAGATGATCGCACGCATCCGATCCGCGTCGCCCGACACGAGCGTGGGCTCGTCGACGCGGTCGACCACGACGATGACACCCGAGAATCCGAGCGCCGAGGTCACCCGGCGGAACTTGGCGAGCAAGGCGTACCGCGTGTCGTCCGAGTCGTCCATGGGCAGCGTGTCGGGGCTGCGCCAGGGCGAGTCGAGGCGCTCGAGCGACGCGGCAAACGACGCGTCGGTCCGCCCGATCACCCGCAGTTGCTTGCGCACGCGGCGTGCGATGCGCGAGGTCGTGAAGCGGTCCAGCAGGAAGACCTTCGCGAGCGCAAGGACGTACGCCGCCGCCAGCGCCGCGAAGCCGTAGAGCGCCGCGTCCTGCTGCCAGCCCTCGAGCCCCGCCATCAGCCAGAGGTAGAACGCGCCCGCCGCGGGCAGCGCGCCGAGCGCCACGATCAGCGCCGACACCACGAGCCGGCGTGTGGGCCCGAGCCCGAGCTTGCGACGCAGCCTCCGCGTGCGCGCCGCGGCCGCGTCGCCCCGGTCGTAGATCGCCTGCAAAAGCAGCATCTCGAGCCGGGTCTCGCGGGGCGCCTTGCGCAGCCGCCTCGCCGCGTCCGCCCGGCCGAGCAGTCGGCTCGCCGTCTCGGGCGGCCCGAGCAGCGCCGTGGTCAGCGTGTTGACCGCCACCGCGAGCAAGCCATCGACATGGTCCACCAGACGCATGGTCTTGAGCGTCTCGCTCGGGTCGCCGCCGCCCTCGGCCGCGTGGTACGCATCGAGCATCGCGTTGAGGTCGTCATACGCGAGCAACAGCGTCGCGCGCTCCGGATGCTTGGCGTTGTGCGCCTCGACCGCGCCGGCGATCTGCATGCGGATCGCGGTCTTGCCCGACCCCTTCTCGCCGAAGACGATCGACGTGCTCGGCTGGGCGACGTCGCCCAAGATCTTCTCAAAGTCTGAGTGCGCCGCGGTGCCCGCCTTTGCCGCCATGCGTGCAAAGACGCCGTCGTGGCGGGCCTCCTCGCCCCGGAAGGGATTCTCGGCGATGCGCCAGTGCTCGAAGAACTGCGAGAGATTCATGGGCCTGCCTCCGCGTGTGGGTCCGGCCTGAACAAGGAGTTGTCCGCCTCGGAGCGCCCGAGCTTAGTGGTCGACGCGGAGCCCGAGCATCGGAGAGAGCTCCTCGAGCGCCTTGTCGAGCGTCGCCTGGTCACGCGCCTCGGCGTTCAGGCGGAGCAGCGGCTCGGTGTTGGACTTGCGGATGTTGGCCCACCAACCCTCGCCCTTGAAGCAGTCGATGGTCACGCCATCGAGCTCGTCCATCTCGGCGCGGGTCTCGAAGTGCTCGCGGAGCTCCGCGATCGCCTCGTCCTTGTCCTCGATCTCGAAGTTGATCTCCCCCGACTGCACGTACCGCGCCACCGGCGCGACAAGCTCGGAGAGCTTCTTGCCGCTCTCGGCGAGCACGGAGAGCACCGTCGCCATCGCGATGACGCCCGAGTCGGCGTTGAAGTTCTTCGCGAAGTAGAAGTGCCCGGAGAGCTCGCCCCCAAATGACGCGCCGTGCTCGGCCATCGCGCCCTTCAGGAAGACGTGCCCGACGCGCGAGCGGATCGGCTTGCCGCCGCCCGCCTCGACCTCCTCGCCGAGCGCCTTGCTCGAGCGCAGGTCGTAGACGATCGCGCTGCCGGGGTGCTTGGCGAGGAACGACTTGGCGAGCACCGCGGTGAGCAGGTCGCAGCCGATGATCGCGCCGGTCTCGTCGACCGCGACGCAGCGGTCCGCGTCGCCGTCGAAGCAGATGCCAAGATCAGCCTTCTCGGCAACCACGCGCTCCTGCAAGCCGGCAAGATTTGACGCGACAAGCGGGTTGGGCTCGTGCACGAACTCGCCCTTGGTGTTGTCGAAATTCATCTCAATGATCTCGAGGCCCTCGATGTCGCCACCCTTCTTGCCAAAGACCTTGGGCAGCGTCGTGCCCGCCATGCCGTTGGACGCGTCGACCACGACCTTGATCGACTTGCCGTGCATGTTCAGGAAGAAGCGCACGTGCTGGATGTACGCGTCCCAGAGATCGCGCGTCTCGGAGCGCCCGGTGACGGGCTTCTTTCGGCCGGACTTGTCGATCATCGCCGCGTGCTTGCGGACCTCACCGAGACCCGTGGCCTCGCCGACGGGCTTGGCCTTGCGCTTCGAGATCTTGAACCCGTTGTACTTCGGCGGGTTGTGCGAGGCGGTGACCATGACGCCGCCGGCGCAGTCGAGGTGGTTGACCGCGAAGTAGACGAAGGGCGTGTCGACCAGGCCCACGTCGATGACGTTGCCGCCCTGGAAGTTCACCCCGCGGATGACCTCCTCGGAGAGCGTGGGGCTGCTGGTCCGCATGTCGCGACCGACCACGACGTTGGTCATCATGGGCGTCGTGTCGCCGTCCGCCGCCGCGTCCTCGAGCAAGAACTTGCTCACGCCGTAGCCGATCTGCCAGGCCATCTCGTCGGTGAGCAGGTCGCCGTAGGTGCCGCGGATGTCGTACGCCTTGAAGATTCGTCCCAGCATGATCGCTCCGTACGTGTTGAGGTTCGCAAGTGCCGACAGCGACGCGGGCGCGAGTCCGTCGGGCTTCCAGCGTAGGCGACGCCCCACGCCGCCACGGCATTTGCTAGGATTTCGTTAGGCACAAACGCTGCAGTTCAGACCCATTGCGTGCCGCGATCGGCCGTCATGCGCGCAGAATGGTCGGCTCGAGCCCCGCGGGCAGGGCCGCCAGAAACGCCCGCCCGTAGCCCGTGGTCACGATCCGCGGATCGAGCACCACGACCCGGCCCTCATCGGCTTGCGAACGGATCAGCCGACCGAAGCCCTGCTTGAACCGGATCACCGCCCGCGGCAGCGAGTCCTCCCGAAAGGGATCGCCCCCACGCTCGCGGATGCGCTCCAGCCGTGCATCGGTCAGCGGTCGATCCGGCGGATCGAAGGGCAGCCGCGTGATGACCACATTCCGCAGCGACCGCCCCCGCACATCCACGCCCTGCCAGAACGACGCCGCCCCGAGCAGCACCGCCGAGTCGTGCTCGCGGAAGCGCCGAAGGATCTCGGCGCGAGGCCCGTCGCGATTCTGCGCCAGCAGCGGAAATCCCAGCTCCGCGCAGGGCCCCGCCAGGCGATCCGCGACCGCGTTGAGCGCCGCGAACGAGGTGAACAGCACGAACGCGCCACCCTCGGTCGCCGAGAGATGGTCGAGCGTGCGCTCGGTGAGCGCGTCGTGCCACGCGCTCGACCCTGCGTCGCGCGGGCTGGGCATGGATGTATCGACGAAGAGCTGGACCTGGCGGGCATAGTCGAAAGGCGAGCCCAGTTGCAGCGTCGACGCGCCCTCGCACCCGAGCCGATCCATGGCGTGTGCAAACGCCGCCTCACGCCGCTCGGCGGGCTCGTCCTCGCCGGCCGAACGCGTCGCGAGCGTCGCGCTCGTCAGCGTGACCGACATGTCCTTCTCGAAGAGGTGCTCGGCGAGCAACGGCGCGACCTCGACCGGCGAGCACGCGATGGTGGCCCGCACCCGTCCCTGGCTCGACCGCGTCTCGACCCAGTACGCGCACCCCGGCAGCGACTGGTCGACCAGCGCCTCGGCCGTATCCGCGATCGCGACCGCACGCTCGAAGTAGGCGTTGAGCTCGAAGCGGTCGGGCTCGGACGTCGAAGACTCCTTGAGCGACTTCAGCCGCAGCGCGAGATCGCTCATCGCATCGGTCAGCACGTTCTGCACCGCGCCGGGCTCGCGGATGCGTCCCGAGGACCCGAGCCGCCGCTGCAGGCCGATGAGTTCATCGAAGAAGTGCTCCGCCGCCTGCTCGGCCCGCAACACCAGATCGACCGCCCGCTCGACCGACTCCCGGTCGGCATCGCGAAGCTGCGCGAGGTACCCCTTGCGCGACCGCGGCGACCAGAGCGTGCCGAGCAGGTGGTGCACGCGCCCCTCCGACAGGCTCAGCCCGAAGTGCTCGGCCGCGACGTCCTCGACCGCGTGCGCCTCGTCGAGCACGACGTGCTGGTACGCCGGCAGGAAGCCCACGCCCCGCGCGCGCAGCGCGAGATCCGAGAAGAACAGCGCATGGTTGCAGATCAGCAGGTTGGCGTCTTCCATCTCGCGCCGCGCGTTCTGGTAGAAGCACTGCTGGTACGTCGGGCACTTTCGGCCCATGCAGTTCGCCGAGTCCGACTGCACCTTGTCCCACACGCCCGGCCGCTCGAGCGCGGGCAGCGTGCTGAGCGAGCCGTCCTCCGTCTCGTACGCCCAATCCTCGATCACGTGCAGCGACCGCCGCCCCGCCGCGTCGGGCAACAGCGTCTCCTGCCTCTTCGACGCGAGCTGCAGCCGACGGAGCGACACATAGTTGCCCCGCCCTTTCACAAGAACAGGCTTGAGCCGGCGGCCGGGTACATCGTGCTCGGTGTCGCCCGCCGCGCCCGCGTCGGCGAGTGTCTGTTGGAGCAGCGGGATGTCCTTCTCGAGCAGCTGTTCCTGCAGGCTGATCGTGTTGGTCGCGATGACCACGCGCTCGCCGTGCTCGAGTGCCCGCAGCGCCGCCGGCACCAGGTACGCGAATGACTTGCCCACGCCCGTGCCCGCCTCGACGAGCAGGTGGCTCTTGCCCCGCATCGCCTCGGCCACCGCCGACGCCATGCGTTGCTGCTCCGGTCGCGCCTCGTAGGAATCACCCAGCGCCTTGGCGATCGGGCCGGCGTCGGACAACATGTGGGTCACGTCTTGGGGCACACCGCATCCTACGGGATCAGCCGTGCGGGCAAGGGGCGCCACGCCCCCTCGCGCCTCATGCGATCGGGTTGCGCTTCGGCTCGCCGTCGCGCCGCGGATACATCTTCGGCGTCGTCCGCCGCTTCTCGATAACGACGATCGTGCCCGTCGGCGTCTGGACCATGCCGGCCGGCGCGGCGTGCAGCGCGTGGATCGCCTTCCGGCTCTCGGCGAGTTCCTCGTCGGCCTTCTCGCCCTTCATCGCGAGCACCACGCCCCCCACCTCCGCCAGCGGCAGCGTCAGCTCCAGCAGCAGGTTGAGCCGACCCACCGCACGCGCGGTCACGATCGGAAACGCCCCGCGCAGCGGGCCCTCCAGCGCCCCCACCCGCTCCGCCCGATCGCGCACGACCGTGACGTTCACGAGCCCGAGCGCCGACGCCACGCCCTCGAGAAACGCCGCCTTCTTGCCGGTTGGCTCGAGCAGCGTCACCGCGGCCCGCGGCCGAGCGATCGCCAGCGGGATACCCGGAAGCCCACCGCCGGAGCCGACATCGCACAGCGCCGCGTCCTCCGGCAGCTCGGCGAGGGCCGCGAGCAGCGTCAGGCTGTCGAAGATATGCCGCGTCCACGCCTCGTCGGGATCCCGCACCGACGTGAGGTTGAACGCGGCGTTCGCCCGAAAGAGCAGCGTGAGGTACCGGCCGAGCTGCAGGCGCTCCTCGGCCGAGAGCGCGATGCCGAAGCTCGCGCACGCCTCGTCAAACGAGGCCGGCGGCTCGATCGGTTCGGCAGCCTCGGCAAAGAGGCCCGCGACACGGGCGGTCGCCTCATCGTGTGAGGGCCTCGGCGTTCTCGACCGCGGGTTGCTCAAAGCCCATCTCCGAACTCGAAGGAGGGACGGTGCGGCGGGCCGCCCCGCCGGATGCCCGCCGAGACCACGAGGCCCGTCATCAGCCAGCACGTCAGCAGGCTCGACCCACCGTAGGACACGAACGGCAGCGTGATGCCGATGATCGGCAGCACGCCGATGTTCATCCCGATATTGATCGTCATCTGCGCCGCGATGAACCCCGTCACACCGACCACCGTCAGCCGCAGGAACGGGTCCTTGGTGTGCCCCGCCGTCACGAGCGCACCAACGATCCACGCGAGGTACGACGCCAGCACCGTCAGCCCGCCGACAAGCCCGAAGCGGTTGACGATCACCGAGAAGATCATGTCGTTGTGCTGCTCGGGCAGTCGCGTGTAATACACAAGCGCCCGAGATTTCTCGGCTGGCAACCCCGTCGTCCCGCCCGCGCCGACGAGCGCCTGGGCGGTGAACGACTGGAAGTTGATGTCGTCGGCGGTGGTCTGATCGCCCTGGACCATCCGCACCATCGCGACAAGGCGCTGCTTCTGGTGCGGCTTGAGCAGCGGGTACGCCGCTGGCGCCGCGAGGGCCGCGCAGGCGACGATCAGTAACAGGTGCCGAAGCCGCGCACCCGCCGCGAGCACCATCGCGAACAAGCTCGGCACAAACAGCGACGACGTGCCCAGGTCCGGCTGGAGCGTGATCAACGCGATGGGGATGAACGTGATCGCCGCCAAGGGCAACAGGCCTGCCAACGTGCGGTGCTCGGTGCGATACCGCAGGTACCCCGCGATCACGAGCACGTACGCGATCTTGCACAGCTCGCTGGGCTGGATGTCCGCCACGCCGAGGTTGATCCACGCCCGCGCGCCGTTGCGGGGCGTGACGAGCGCTTCGGGCACGAAGGGGATCAGCAGGAACACCAGCGCCCCGATCAGCGCCACGAACGCCGGCGGCGCGAGCGCGCGAATCAGCTTCGGATTCGGGATCGCGATCACCACCGCCCCGCACACGCCGACGACCAGGTACACCACCTGCCGCAGCGCGATCGACGAGAGCCCGAGCCGCGTCGCCGAGCCGGGCGGCTCACCGACATGGATCGCGTACACGCCAATCACCGAGAGCACCAGCGCCGCGCCCGTCGTCAGCCACGCGAGCCCCACAGGCCGGATGCCCGCGATCCGCCGGCCGCTGTTCGACAGCGCCCCGCGCACCGGCGGCACCTCTTGCTTCGGCACAGCCGTGCCGGCGGTACCGCCCGTCGCCCGCGTCACCGAGCCGTCCCCACTTGCCAGGAGGGCTCGCGCACGTCCGGCAAGTACCCCTCATCGATCAGCGCGTGGATGACCTGGTTGATCACCGGGCCGCTGACGCGCGCGCCACTGCCGGCGTACTCCATGAGCACCGCGATCGCGTGGCTCGGTGCTCGCCCCTCGGGCCCCACGAGCACCACGAACCAAGAGTGATCGCCCTCGCGAAGCGTCTCGACCGTGCCGTCGCCATCGGTGTCCGCACGCAGCGGCGCCGCTGTGGCGGTGCCCGTCTTGCCCCACACCGCCACGCCGGGTGCGGTGAAGATGTTCTCTCGCGTGCCGTTCGTCAGCGTGATGTGGTGGCCCGTGCCGCGCGGGTCGTTCGCGGAGAGTCGCAGCCCCTCGAGCGCGACGTCGATCGCGGCACGATCGAGCGTGATCTCGCGCACATCGGGAGCCGAGCCGTCGGCCACGAGCCGCGGGCGGATCGAGATGCCGCCCCGCGCGAGCATCGCGATCGCCTCGGCCGCGTGCAACGGCGTCCACGCCACCGGCCCCTGCCCGATGCCCATCAGGATCACGTCCGACGGGCTGAGCCGCTCCCCCGGCTCGCCCTCGGCGCCGAACGCGCCGACCACGCCCTCGAACTCGCGCCCCACGCCGAGCCCAAAAGCCTCGCCGATGCCAAACTGCGCGTACGCCTCGGCCATGCCCCTCGCCCCGAGCCTTCGCCCGAGCTCGTAGAACAGGATGTTGCACGAGACCTTGATCGCCTCCTCACCCGACAGCGCCTCGCCGTGCGTCGCGCCGAACTGCTTGTAGATCCAGCAGCGGAACACGTCCTTGCGATCCGGAAGGAAGTGCCCCGTGCACGCGATCCGCTGGCCCGGCTGCCACAGGCCCTTGCTCGCCGCCGCGACGAGGATCGGTGCCTTCACGATCGACCCCGGCTGATACGGCACCTCGAGCGCCCGGTTCAGCGCCGGCCGGGCGATCGGGCTCTCGAAGATCAACGCGGGGTCGTCGCGCAGGG
>CAYQAD010000020.1:16228-17908 GCA_964415125.1 uncultured Phycisphaeraceae bacterium
TCGCGCGAGAAGGTCGGCGTCGACACCATCGCGAGGATGTCGCCCGTGTCGATCTCGAGCACCACCGCCGCGCCGTTGATCGGCGTGCCCACGGGCATCGTCGGGTTCGGGTCGCCATGCCAGGGCTGCACGCGCGCCAGCCCCAGCGCCGGATCGAGCAGCGCCTGCACCCGCGCCTGCAGGGCGATGTCGATGGTCAGCCCGATGTCGCGCCCGCGGGCGGGGTCGTGCCGCTCGATCGACCCGGTGTCGATCCGGTACCGCTCGTAGCCGCGCAGACCACGCAGGCGATGCTCAGCACTGCGCTCAAGCCCGGACGATCCCACCGCGTCGGTCGGCAGGTATCGGCCGCGATCGGTGCCGACCGAGGTCAGCACCGCATCCGCCTCGCCGTCCTCGGCCGCCGAGCTTGCCGCCGAATCCGCCGCGGCCTCCTCAAGAAACGCCTCGCGCCGCTCGATGTCCTCGGCAAACGCGCCGGACCGCATCCAGCCGAGCAGGTGGATCGCCACGCCCTCGACCTCGACCGACGCGGTGCTATCACGCCGCACCGGGCTGGGAAGCCTCGACCGGTCCACATCGACCACGACCCGATCGAAGGGGTAGTGCCGATCGCCCGCGTCGCGGACCTCAAGCCCCGGCAGTCGCGCGACCTCGTCGACGCGCCCGTCCGCGCCGCCCGGACGCAGCTCGACCGTCTGCCCCATCAGCCGCTGGAAGAGAAACCCCGTCTCATCGTCGACGCGCGACGCGATCACGTGCGGCGACCGCTGCTCGGCGATCGGTCGGCTCGCCTGCTCCTCGATGCGTCGCTCGATCCGCTCGGTGATCTCGCGCCCCATCGCCAGCTGGTCACGCCGTGCCGACTTCGAGCGCGCGCGGACGATCGCCGAGAACATCCGATCGACGCGCGACTCGATGTCCGCACGCCGATCGGCAAGCACCTCGGGCGTGGTCGCGGCACCGGCCGCGAGGGTCTCCCACATCGACTCGAGATGCTGCTCGTAGGCCGGCAGATACCGATCGATCAGCGCCCGCCGCTGCTGGGCCGCGAGCTTGGGCCACTCCTCGCGGTGGACCCGCCGCGCGTACCGCCCCGCGCGCTCCACCGCCCACGCGCCCGTGATCACGTTGAAGTCCACCGCGAGGTCGTACGACGGGCGATCGACCGCGAGCACCCGCCCCTTGCGATCGAGCACCCGCCCCCGCTGGGTGGGCAGCCACGTCACCCGCTCGAGCTTCGACTCCGCCCGGTCACGCAGCGCGTCGCCCTGGGTGATCGTCAGCCGGGCGAGTTGGACGCCCAGCCCAACCGTCGACACCGCAACGAACGCCGCGAGCAACGCCAGCCGGCGGTGGAACATGCTCGGAATGAGGTCCTTCGGTGATGGCATGGGCAGCGGCACGTCGGGGCGGGGATCGCGTGTCAGGGTGGGCAAAGTCAACGCCCAGGGCACATCGTATTGGCCAACAAGACAATCGGCCCGCCAGAGGGCGGGCCGACAGTCATTTGCGTCGTGTTTGCGGGGCCGGATCGCCCGCAGCCGTCACCCCTCGCGCTTGTCCCGCGTGATCTGGGCGTAGGCGTTGTGCGAGTGGATCGACTCGAAATTCTCCGAGTTGATCTCGTACCACTCCACGCGATCGTCGTCGTCGAGGCCGATCGCCAGGTCGCGGACG
>CAYQAD010000021.1:0-16717 GCA_964415125.1 uncultured Phycisphaeraceae bacterium
GCGGCCGACGTCGTCGAGGTCGTTGTGCTTGCCGCCGGCGCGGATGCACTTCTGGGTGTCGGCGGCGCGGGCGAGGCCTTCGAGGGGCGAGCCGGGCTCGACCTGCCCGAGGAAGAGGGGCTTGAACTGGTTCATGCCCGCGTTGGTGAACAGCAGCGTGGGGTCGTCGTGGGGGACGACGGGGCTCGAGGGCACGATGGTGTGCCCGCGCTCGGCGAAGAAGTCGAAGAACGCGCGGCGGACGGCGGGGGCGGTCCAGCGGTGGGTGGGGGGGCTGGCGGGGGTGGTGGTCACGCGATCTGCTCCACGGGATGCTGGCGGATGAACGGCACGCTGGACTCGCCGATGGGCGTTTGGGCCTGAGTCTAGGGTGATGATTGGTGTGGATCGGCGGCGCGAGGGTCCCGAGAACGGGGAGGACCTCACGCCCGAGAATCATCTGCGGACGGCGATGAGCCGATAGCAGTCCCAAGAGCCTCGGCCGATCGTCGACGGCTGATTCCTCGACGCCAGCCACAGACCGAACGCCCAGCGAGGCAGGAACCGAGTGCATGTCCGACTTTGATTTGTGTGTGATTGGTTCGGGCCCCGCGGGTCAGCGGGCGGCGATCCAGGCGGCCAAGCTCGGCAGGCGGGCGGTGGTCGTCGAGAAGCGTGACGTGGTCGGCGGCGTGGCGGTCAACACGGGCACCATCCCCTCGAAGGCGCTGCGCGAGGCGATCCTGGCGATCGTCGATCGGCCGGCGGTGATGCCCAAGGTCGAGGACTTCATGGCGGCGCGGAACGCGACGTTTACCGGGCTGCTCTCCTCGTGCCAGAAGGTGATCAGCGCCGAGGTCGACACGGTGCGCAGCCACTTTGCGCACAACGGCGTCGAGACGGTGCACGGGCTCGGGCGGTTCAAGGATGAGCGCACGGCTGTGGTCGAGACCGCGACCGGCCTGCGGGAGATCACGGCGAAGCACTTCCTGGTCTCGACCGGCACGTCGCCCGCGCGGCCCGCGGACATTCCGTTCGACGGCACGAACGTCATCACGAGCGATGAGATCCTGCAGCTCGGGTACCTGCCGACGTCGTGCATCATTGTGGGCGGCGGCGTGATCGGGACGGAGTACGCGAGCATGCTGCAGGCGCTGGGCGTGCGTGTGACGCTCGTCGAGGGCCGACACTCGCTGCTTGGCTTTGTCGATGAGGAGATCACCGAGGCGCTGCAATACCACCTGCGCCAGGCGGGCATGACGATCCGCTTCGGGGAGAAGGTGGTGAAGGTCGAGGTCATCGAGCCCGAGGGGCACGCGCGGACGGCCAACGGCAACATGGCGCGG
Organism: uncultured Phycisphaeraceae bacterium; assembly: GCA_964415125.1. Lineage (GTDB taxonomy): Bacteria > Planctomycetota > Phycisphaerae > Phycisphaerales > UBA1924 > CAYQAD01. The sequence continues at coordinate 1,326 of CAYQAD010000021.1, forward strand.
GCGACGCTCGAGTCGGGCAAGACGATCACGGCCGACTGCCTGCTGTACGCCGTGGGTCGGCAGGGGTGCACGGCGAAGCTCGATCTTGAGAAGGTGGGGCTCGAGGCGGACCACCGGGGCCGGCTGACGGTAAACGACAAATACCAGACGTCCAAGCCGCACATCTACGCGGCCGGTGACGTGATCGGCTTCCCGGCGCTCGCGAGCACGAGCATGGAGCAGGGCCGGCTCGCGGCGTGCCATATGTTCGGCGTGCGCGCGGAGAGCTTCGATCTGTTGCTGCCGTATGGCATCTACTCGATCCCCGAGATCAGCATGGTGGGGTGGACCGAGGAGAAGCTGACCGAGGAAGGGATCCCGTACGAGTCGGGCGTGGCGCAGTACCGCGAGATTGCGCGTGGGCAGATCCTGGGCGATGAGATCGGGATGCTCAAGCTGCTGATCCACCAGGAGAGCCATCAGGTGCTTGGCGTGCACGTGATCGGGACGGGGGCGACGGAGCTGGTGCACATCGGGCAGGCGGTCGTGGCGCTCAAGGGGACGGTGGAGTACTTCGTGAACACGGTGTTCAACTACCCGACGCTGGCCGAGTGCTACAAGGTGGCGGCGTACAACGGGCTGAACAAGCTCGCGTCGATGTAACGGCGGGCGCGGCTCGGGAGTTCGGGCGGTCGGTCGGGCGGTCTGGCGGGCGGCGGCTATCCTGACGCCGTGGCGAAGAAGACTGGCAAGAAGACGACGAAGAAGCCCCGGGTGAAGGAGATCGCGGCTGCGGCTCCGCCGGCGGGGCTCGAGCCGACGCCCCCGCCCATCGCGATGGGCGACGTGCTCGGGCAGGACCGCGCGATGGCGGTGCTGGAGGACGCGATGCGGACCGACCGCGTGCACCACGCGTGGGTGTTCCACGGGCCGGTGGGCGTGGGGAAGTTCACCGCGGCGCTCGCGTTCGCGGCGGCGCTGCTCGATCCGACGACCGCCGCCGATCTCTCGGGGCGATTCGCGCCCGATCCGGAGAGCCCCGTCCAGCGGCTGCTGGCGGCGGGTGCGCACCCGGACCTGGTCGTGGTGAAGAAAGAGCTCGCGGCGGTCAGCCGGGACGATCGCGTTCGTGCGGGCAAGCAGATGACGATCGCGAAAGAGGTGCTCGCGGAGTTCCTGATCGAGCCGGCGGCGAAGACGCGGGGGGTCGCGGGCGATTCGCTCGCGGGCAAGGTGTTCATCGTCGACGAGGCGGAGCTGATGGCGCGGGAGGGTCAGAACGCGCTGCTCAAGACGCTCGAGGAGCCGCCGGCGGGCACGGTGGTGATCCTGGTCACGTCGAACGAGGATCGGCTGCTGCCGACGATCCGCTCGCGGGCGCAGCGCGTGGCGTTTACGCCGATCGGGCGGGGGGAGATGGATCGTTGGCTCGGCGCGCACGAGGAGTTGTCGGCGATCGAGCCGGCGGAGCGCGAGTGGCTGGGCGTGTTTGCCGATGGGTCGCCTGGGATGTTTGCGCGGGCGCGCGAGGCGGGGTACTACGGTTGGCACCAGACGCTCGAGCCCAAGCTCAACGCGGTCGATGGCGGGCGGTACGTGCCGGACCTGGGGCCGACGATGCACGCCTTGGTTGAAGAGCGGGCGCAGGCGGTGGTGAAGGCGACGCCGAACGCGTCGAAGGACGCGGCGAACCGTGCGGCTGCGGCGCAGCTGTTTCGGCTGATCGGCGAGCGGTACCGCCGCAGGCTTGGCGAGGCGGTTGCGGGCCCGATCGACATGGACGCGCCGCCGGTGCCCTTGCGGGCGATCGATGCGGTGCAGCAGGCCCAGGGCATGCTGGACCGCAACGTGTCGTTGCAGTTCGTGGCCGAGTCGCTGTCGGTGTCGCTCGCGTCGCGCGGGTGAGGCCCGGCTGTCGGGCCCGGATGGTCAGGCCCGGATGGTCGGGCCCGGCTGCCTAGGCCTGAATGCTGAGGGCGGGTCGGCCCTCGGCGGCCGGCGGCGGGGCGGGGGCGCTCGAGGCGTCGATCGGTTCGCCGGCGAGGCGCTTCATGAACAGGTCCCACGTTTCGCGCTCGTACTCGAGCACCTCGATGACCTTGGTTGCCTTGTCGGCGTCCTTGTCGAAGGAGGCGTCGACCAGCGCCTTGAACATCCACGAGTAGAGCGAGCGGACGCGGTCGGCGAGGTCGGCGGGCGCTTCGGGCGCGATGGAGGTCATGAGCTCGACGATGATCTCGCGGGCCTGGCTGATGCCGTTGAACATCGCCTCGTAGTCCTTGGCGACGATGCCGTCGCGGCCCTGGGTCGCGAACTTGATCGCGCCGTCGAGCAGCATGAGGCGCAGCTCCGCGGGGGTCGCGGTCATCACCTTCGTGCGGAGGTAGGTGTTCGCGTTGGTGCTAGCCTGGGTCATGGTCTGTTTCGGGGCCTGACTCATGGAGGTGTGTATCGGCCTCTGCGGGGACCGCCTTCACTCGGGCGGGGCGGCATGCCGCGTTGGAATCAACCGATGGACTGGATCTGCCCGAGCGAGGCCTGCTGGGTCTGGAGGGCGCCGATAGCGCGCTCCATCGCGAGGAACTGTCGGCTGAGGACCTCCCGGCGATTCTCGAGGCGGACGTCGAACGCCTCGATGCGGCCCTCCTGGAGGTCGATCTGGTCCCGGAGCGAGTTGGTGCGGTTCGTGAGGATGCCGTCGACGGAGTTGATGTAGGAGTCGGCGAGCTCTTCGAGGATGCCCGCGACGCCCTGGCGTGTGAAGCCGAGGGTGGCTTCTGGATCGGTGACGGTGCCGACCTGCTCGCCGGCCTCGTTGAAGATGGGGGTCTGGCCGGCGGTGCCTTCCTCGAGCTCGCGCGCGACGAAGAGGGCCTCGACGGCCTCGGGGTCGGCCTCGAGGGCCTCGCGGAACTTGGCGCTGTCGAGGCTGAGTGTGCCGCCCGAACCGATGGTGACGCCGACCTCGACGAGGCTCGTGAACTGCCCGGTCAGCCCTTGTCCCGGCGCTTGGATCGCGGAGAAGAGGTTCTGGCGGAGACGCTGTGCGGTCGAGTCGCCCAGGAGTGAGCCGCGGGCGTTGGTCTCCGAGTCGAAGCGCGTTTGGAAGTCGATGCGTTCGATGACGCCGTTGAACGCGTCGAGGAACTCGTTGACCTTCGCCTCGATGCCGGCGGTGTCGCGCTGGATGTTGAGGGTGACCGGATCGGTGCTGGTGCCCTTGAGGTCGATGCTGGTGCCGTCGATCACGCCGTCGAGCGTGTTGCTCGAGCTGCTGAGCAGCACGGCCTTGGCGGGGTCGCTGGACCCGAAGAAGACGCGTGCGTCGTTGCCCTCGTCGAGGGTGTCGAGCCCGAGGTCGAATCCGTTGGTGTCGATGACGAATCGCCCGGCAGTGCCGGAGGACGTGGACGTGATGCTGAGTCGGAAGGCGTTGGCGCCCGAGCCGTCGTTGATGACCGTGGCGGTGGCGCCGGGCTGGACGGCGTTGATCTTCTCGGCGACATCCTGGAGGGTGTCGGTGGGATCGAACTCGATGGTGGTTTCGTATGAGCCGTCGATGACGTTGTTGGCGCCGGCGCTCTCGGACTCGCCGGCGATGTTGAGGCTCTTGGCGACGACGCCCGAGACGTCCTCGACCTTGATGGTCTGCGTGCCGGAGGTGTTGGTATCGTAGAGCTCGATGCCGTCGCCGTTGCTGTTGATTCGCGCCTGGACGCTGAGCCCTCGCGAGTTGATGGCGTTGAGGAGCTGGCGGACGTTGGTGGTGTCGTCGCCGATGCGGACGGTCTGGGACTGGCCGCTGGAGTCGGTGATGCGGAACTCGCCGGTGCCCAGGCCCTTGCCGCCGTTGAGCGCGTCGAGGCTGGTGCCGAGTGTGACGTAGGCCTGCTGGAGGTTGCCGGAGGAGAGGGTGCTCGACGCGACGCCGGTGGGCCCGGTGGAGATGCCGAGGCTTTCGGCGGTGTCCTGGCCGGTGGTGCCGGTGATGATGAGGTTGCCCGAGCCGGCGGTGGTGTCGTTGAGCACGATGCCGGTGCCGGCCTCGCTGAGCGAGCCGGTGATCGCGCCGCCGGTGGCGGCCTCGATCTGCGCGAGCAGGTCGTCGCTGGTGGAATCGAGATCGAGGCTGAAGTTGAAGACCGAGCCGTCGCGTGCGGTGATGCTCAGGCTGCCGTCGCCAGCGACGCCCGAGCCGCCGTTGAGGTTACGGAGGAGCGTCGAGCCGAGACCCGCAAGGATGCGCGAGCCCTCGATGGTGGTGTCGCTTGAGGTTTGGTCGACGGTGAGTCCAAGATCGCGGGCGGTGGTGCCGTCGCTGAACTCGGTGACGGTGACGTCGAGGCCGGTGGGGTTGACGAGCTCGATGCTGTTGCCATCGGCGGAGATCTGCGCGGTGAGGTTGGTGACGCCCTCGTCGGCGAGGGCGTTGTTGATGCGGTCAAGGGCGCCCTCGAGGGTGCCGACGGCGCCTTCGAGGGTGACGAACTCGGTCTCGCCCTCGTTGGTCTGCTCCTCTTGCACCTCGCCGAGGTTGACGCGGATGGCGGTGTCGCCGGAGCCGTCGTTGACGGTGATGGTGAAGTCGTAGACGCCGGTGCCGGCCTGCTGGCGGATGAAGATGCCGTTGCCGTCGTTGAGGGATGCCAGTGACGAGCTCTGGGCGAGGTAGAAGACGTTGGCGCCGGCGAGCTCGCCGGTGGCCGAGCCGGTCAGGCCGAGGCTCGCGGCGGTGGTGCCGCCATTGCGTTCGGCGATGGCGACGTTGCCGCCGTTGTTGTCGGTGAGGATGAATCGGCCGTCGCGGATAGAGGCGGTGACATTGATGTCCTCGGCGTTGTTGATCGCGTCGAGCACGTCGTTGACGGTGGCGGCCTTGGAGAGGTCGATGTTGGCCGAGCTGCCATCGGAGTCGGTGATGCGGATCTCTCCGCGTTCGACGCCGTCGCCGCCGTTGAGCGCGGAGAGGGAGACATCGCGATCGAGGCGTGCGGCGACGGACTCGAAGGAGAAGCTGCCGGCGTTGAGGGCGGTGGTGTCGCGATCGGCGAAGCCGCGCGAGAGGAGCTGGCGTGTGGAGACGAGGCGGTCGACGATGAAGGAGTAGCTGCCGACGGTGGAGCGGGGGCCGGCCGAGGCGGTGAGCACGTCCTCGTCGGAGGTGCCGGCGCTGGTGGTGTTGAAGATGTCGTCGGTGCGGAGGCTGGCGGCGGCGGAGCGGAGGGAGTTGAGCCGGCCGTTGATGTCGAGGAAGCCCGACTGCTGGAGCTGGAGCTGGGCGATGCGTTGCTGGACGAGGATCTTGGGTCGGCTCTCGACGGCGAGGAGCGACTCGATGAGCGAGGCGCTGTCGATGCCGCTGAACAGGCCGACGGATGAGGTGATGCCGGACATCGGGACTCCTTGCTCGGCCGGGCGACCCGGCCGGGACAACGTTCAATCAGGCGGCGGCGCGACCATCGCCCGGGCGCGAGGGCGACCAGGTCAGGGCGTGCTGCCACGTGCCGGACGCTTCGCAATCGGCGGGCCGCGCCGGGAGGGCTCTTTGGACGGGGTGGCCGGGCATCGCGTTGACGGGCGCGATGACGCCGCCGGCGGGGCGTGCGGTGGGGCGCGTCAGGCCCGTGCGGCGGAGCTCGAGCACGTCGGAGGCCCAGGCCCCGATGACCCGGCGGAACTGCCGCTGGGCATCGGCGACCGCCGCGTCGCCGAGGGCGATCGCGTGGCTGGCCGCGTTCGAGGGCGTCTGGGGTGTGGCGCTTCGCATCGGCGATACATCGGGCCGAGGTGGGGGGGCACTCCGGCGGAATCCACGGGAAACCGCTGCGGGCGGGCACGGGGGCGTGCCGTGGGCGGGATTTTGGGAGCCTCGGTGGGGCCGGCGTGGTCTGGGTGGCGTGGTCTGGGTGACGCCTGCGTGGGTGCTGGGCTGGGCGGCTGGGCTGGGCGAAGGCCTGGGCGAACGACCGGATGGGGGGGGCTTGCCGGCGCTTGGGACCTGAGCGCAGCATCTGCGCGTGCGGGTCTTCTGCGCGCGGGCGGCTGCGGAATCGGCGCGGCGGGTTATCGAACCGCGGGGCCGTCGCGTGGGTACGGCTCTAGACTCCCGCCCCGCCGACCGATAGCCGGGTGGGACGCGGGCGGGGCTGTGATTGGCGGTGTCGGGTCATCCCGGGCCGCCGCTGCCGACTCAGCCCGTCCAGACCCCTCGCGAGGATCCGACGCCGCCATGCCAGCCAACCAGCCCCCGCCGCCGAACGACGCCCATCTCCCGCCCGCGGGCGTGTGGACGCGTCGCGTCGCCCTCGCGGCGAGCGTGGTGATCGCGTTGTCTGCGGTCGCGATGCTGTTCGTCGCGGCGTTCGTGCCGGAGAAGCCGGGCCTTGCGATGCTCGGCTTCGAGTCGGTCGTGCTCGCTGCGGGGATCGTCGGCGTGCTGTTTGGGCTCGGCGGCTTTGGAGCCGGGCCTGGGCTTGCGCTGTTTTGTCTCGGCGGCTCGGTGCTGCTCTGCTCGGCGCTCGGCATTTTCGACATGCGCATGAACCTCGACCGCACGCTGCTCGGCGGCGTCGCGGCGCTGCGTGTCGCGACCGGGGGCAGCCTTGTGCTTCTCGCGGCGTGGGAAGTGCTTCGGCGCGACGCGCGATCATGGGGCATGCTCGTGAAGGGGCTCGTGCTCACCGGGCTCGTGGTCGGCGTGATCGGCGGGGTGTTCGCGGCTCGCAACACGTGGCTCGTGCAGGGCGCGGACGGCGCGCTCGAGATCGCGCGGATCACGGGCGGCCTGGTTGTCGGCTTGCTGCTGATGGTCTCGGGCTCGGTGGGCGTGCACCTGATCATCCGGGCATTCCAGATGGGCGACCATCCGCAGCAGGCGAAGCCCGCCGGCGATACACCCCCCGCTCAGGCGGCCTGAGGGCGGTTTCGGAAACCCCCGCGCCGCGATTCCGAATAGGTACACATGCTCACGCTTCCGTTGATTCTCATGGGGTCGGGCCTCTTGGCCGGTCTGTTGCTCGCGTTCTTTGTCTTCCGCCTGGTCAACCGGCGCGGCGGCGGCGACACGACCATCACGATCTCGGGCGTCGCGCAGCGCGTGCAGGCGGTGGGCAAGCTCGTGGGGCTGGAGGTCAACGCGAAGGAGATCGCGACGGCGACCAAGGGCTGGTCGTGGCTGCCCCCGATGCTGCTCTCGCAGGCTCGGCTCGCGATGATCTTCCACTTCGAGCAGCAGTACGCGGTCGATCTGGCGCGCATCACGGCCGACGACATCGAGGACCTGGGCGTGGATGATCGCTCGGGTCGGCGGATGTACAAGCTCACGCTGCCGGCGCTCGATGTGGCGCGGAAGCTGACGGACGTGGTGCCCTACGACATCCAGGACGGTCGGGTGCTCGGGCTGCTCGATGTCATCCAGATGAATGCGCCGACGCAGCACGAGCTGATGCGCCGTGCGCAGCAGCAGGCGGCGGGCCTCTTCGCCGAGAACGAGGACCGCTACCACGCCGAGGCGCGGTCGTCGGTCGAGCGTCAGCTTCGCACGCTGCTGGCGATGTTCGACGTGGACGTGCGCCTGGCGTGGCGGGATCGCCCGGGCCAGGCGGGCTTCGAGCCGGCGGAGCTGAACGAGAGTGACAGCGAGCCGCCGCTCCGTCTTGCCGTGTCTTCGTAGCGGCGGTGTCTTCGTAGCGATAGCGCTGCGGCATGACATCATGGATCGAAAACAGCGAGCGGCTCGCTGTCGTGGTATGCCTTGCGATCTGAGTGGGCGTCGGGATGCCGGGGGCTCGAGCGTGTGCGGCGACTAGTCCTGCGGGACGTGCCAGAAATACTCGAGGTCGAAGCCGTCGGCCGAAGGTGCGAGCCAGAAGGTGACCTCGTCGACGTGGCGGAGGATGTCCTCGGCGTCGGGGGCCTTCTCGGCCAGGGGTTCCATGCGCTCGCGGTTGGCCTCGACGAGCTCCTCGGGCGTGGCGCCGACCCGGTCGAAGGTGAACTGGCCGTAGAACTCTCGGATCTGCTCTTCCCAGTTGACGATGGGCCAGAGCGTCTGGGCGACGACGCGGTCGAGCTTCTCGGCGCCGCCGACGAGGACTCGGGCGGGGGCTCGGCGTTGGAGCTGGGTGATGTCGAAATCGGCCCGGTTGTCGCCGTCGAGGCGGCGGATCGCGTCGCGGACGGACTCGCCGGGGGCGATGATCAGCCAGGCGTCGGTGATGCCGGCCGCGACGGGGAGGCCGTCGGCCTCGAATATCTGGGCGCCGAGGAAGTCTTGCGGCGTTGCGCCCACGAAGCCCGCGCCGAAGCCGAGCGTGTTGGCGACCACGTCGCGGTCCTTGACGGCGATCGCGAAGACCTGCTGCTGGCTGTTGATGCTGTGGGGCAGCGCGATGTCGACGATGACATCGACCTCGGGCCCGATCGCGGCGAGCACGGGTGCCGCGAAGGCGGCGGTCTGTGTGAGGCCCATCTCGGCCTCGGCGCGCTGGTCCTCGGGGAAGGCGGCGATGACCTGCTGGGCGAGCGGGAGCACCTGGTCAAAGTTCACGAGCATGCGCGACATGAGCGAGCTGTCGCCCGAGACGAGGGGCGAGAGCTCGACGGCCTGGCCTGCGGCGTCGAGCAGGCCGAAGACGCCGCGGCGGTCGTCGAGGCGCAGGTGTCCGCTCACGCGGGCGAGCCCGTCGTCGGGATCGATCGAGACGCCGACGCCGAGCCACTCGATCTCGGTGGCACCCAGCGCATCGGCGATGTTGAGCGCGTCCTGCTCGGGCAAGAGGCCGGCGGAGTCTTGGCTAGCGACTTGCAGCAGCGGGCCGGCGAGCACGGCGACCTGCACGGTCGAGCCGTCGGGCATCCAGCCGATCGCGTCGGCGATGAGGGGCTCGTCGGCGAGGACGTCGCGGTCGCGCCCTTCGAGAGATTCGACGCCGATTTCGAGCGCGTCGCGGTCCGAGGTGGCGAGCAGCACGCCGTCGACGCGGACGATGTAGGTGGTGACGCCGTTGTCCCACGGCATGTTGATCTCGCCGGTCACCATGTCGAGGGCGTCGTCGTCCCAGTCCATGTCGTCGTCCTCGCCCTCGACGGGCTCGGCGATCCAGAGGCGCAGATCGCCGAAGCGCTCGTCGCGCAGGATCAGCTCGCCCTCGTCCTCCTGGGCCTCGAGCCATTCGATGAGCTCGTCCTCGGCGTCGGCTGCGGCGTCGCCCCAGTCGACCATGCCGACGTCGACGCTCGCCTGCCCGCCGTCCATCGGACGCAGCGCGCTGGCGACGCCGAGCGACCCCGTGGGCGGGTCGATCTCTTCGGTGAGCTCCTCCCACGCGTCGAGCAGGTTGACCAGGCCCTCGGCGTTCTCCGAGAGGATCGAGTCGACCCAGCCGGCGACGGCGGGATCTGTGGCAAACTCGCGGAGGGCCGAGCCCTGCCAGGTGTCGCGGGCGTCGGCGAGCGAGGGAACGTGCAGCACGAGGAAGGCGTCCCGCGGGCCCACATCCAGGATCGTGGGAGCGGCGAGCAGCGTGGAGGCGGGCAGGCCCGCGAGCAGTGCGAGGGAAGCGATCGGGAGCGTGGTGCGCATGGATGCCTTTCGGGCGGCCGGGTGTGTTGGGGCGGCGGTGTGCGAGGGCTGGCTGTGTGTGGGGGATCGGAGGTGTGCGAGGGCTGGAGTTAGTTGCCGGTGTCGTCGTCGAGGATGGGGGGTGTGTTGAAGTTCGAGCGTGTGGGGGGCGTGCCGTAGTTGTAGCCGGAGTTTGGGTTCTCCTTGTCGTAGGCGAAGGCGTCGCGGTTGCGGATGAAGTCGCGGACGTAGCGGGCGGGAATCGCGAAGCCGAGCCCCTCGCCGAAGGGGATCTTCATGTTGGTGACGCCGATGACCTCGCCGCTGGCGTTGAAGAGTGGGCCCCCGGAGTTGCCGGGGTTGATCTGCGTGGTGGTCTGGATGTATGTGATGCCCTCGAAGTTGCGCTGGGTCGTCGCGACCACGCCCGTGCTGAGCGTGCGCTCGAGCCCGAGCGGGGCGCCGATCGCGAAGACCTCTTGCCCGGCGCTGAGCTCCTCGGCGCCCTGGACGTAGGTGGTGGGGAAGGGCTTGCCGTCGGGGTGGGTGAGCTTGATGAGGGCGAGGTCGAGGTGGTTGTTGACCGCGAGGATCTCGACATCCTCGATGAGCATGCGGCGGAAGTCGATGTCGCCCTGCTCGAAGACGGTGGCGCGGATGCGGGTCTCGCCCTGGATGACGTGGGCGTTGGTGATCGCGTAGCCGTCGGGGTGGATGATGAAGCCCGAGCCGAGCCCGCCGGGCGTGGAGACCTTGATGACGGCCTCGCCGAACTGGATGGAGTGCTCGCGCGGCGCGCGCTCGGGCAGGTCGGTCGCGACCTCGAACAGGTCGGTTCGGTCGACGGCGGGCGCGTCGGACTTCTCGGCGCGGACGATCGACGCGACCCGGGCTCGGGGAACCTTGACGACCTCGAAGCCCATGTCGAGCCAGATCGCCTCGTTGGTTTCCTTCAGGATCGGCGCGGTGAGGGATCGGCCGTCGGTGAGGTTGATCGTGTCGCCCATGAGCGTGTCGGGCGATTCGGTGGCGCTGGCTGGCGCGGCGGCGAGGCAGAGGGCGGCGAGCAGGGCCGAGGGCAGTGCGATGTGTCGTGGGGTTCGCATGAGATCTCCTGTGTCGAGCCTGGGGTCGGGCCTGGGGTCGGGCCCGGGTTGAGGGCCGGGTGGGCAACCGTGGCGGCGGTAGAGTGTACGGTTGAGTCCCCGATCCGCCGCAGTGGCGGGTTCGGGCCGTCCCGAATGTTCATGTTCACGCGTGTGTCACACGCCTGATCGATCACGGAGCCCATCGCGATGTTCGAAGCACGCCGTTCCCCTCAGCGTTTGGCCGGTTCGACGATGGTGTCCCGCCTGGGTCTCGCGGCGGTGTGTGGGCTGGCGGCCGGGCTGGGAGGCGTGGCCGGTGCGCAGCCGAGCGAGTCGCTCGGGGCGTATTTCGGCTTCGAGTCGCCGCGGGTTTTGGTGATTGATGACGGCTGCGGCCCGGTGGTGTCGGCCGACTTCAACGCCGACGGGCTGCCCGACGTTGCGGTGGTCAACAACGCCAAGAGCCGCATCGAGGTCTATTACCTCCGTGCGACGCCCCGCACCGATGCCGAGCAGGAGCGTGCCTTCCGCGTGAACGACCTGCCGCCGAACCGGCATTACGACCGGTCGTTCATCTCGGTGCGTCAGCGCATCGGCGCGATCGTGCCGGTGGATGCCGACGGCGACGGCAAGATGGACCTGGTCGCCTCGTCCTCGGACCCGACGTCGGTGCTGGTGATGAGGCAGGAGTCCAGCGAGCGGTTCGACGTGCACAGCACGCGGCGCGTGCGTGGGCTGAGCGGGTCGTCGGTCGCGACGCTGGTGGGCAACTTCCAGGGCGACGATCAGCCCGAGGTCGCGGTGATCGCCGACGACCAGATCATGATGATGGCGATCGGGCGCGACGGTCGGCTTGGCGAGCCCTCGGTCATCGCGCGGGCCGCGGGGCTTCGGGCGCTGTTTGCCGAGGACTTCGACGGCAACGGCATGACGGACCTGCTGGGCGTCTCGCCCGGTGAGACGGCGCCGCTTCGGCTCTGGCGGCAGGTGCCGGCGCCGGGCGGCGCGGGCCGGGGCGAGCTGGCGGCGGAGGTGCGCTTCGACCTTCCCGCGCCGATCGAGGTCGAAGAGGTTCGATTCGCAGGGCGCGACGCAGCGTCGATCGCGGTGATCGAGCGGGCGTCGCGGCGGATCACGCTGCTCGACGTGACCGAAGGCGGCGGCCCGGTGGAAGCCGAGGCCGACGCGCCGCTGGCGATCCGGGCGTTCCCCGATGGCTCATCGCCCGACCGTGGGCTGGCGATGGCCGACATCGACGGCGACGGTCGGACGGACCTCATCGCGACCGATGGCGAGTCCAACGCGCTGGTGGTCTTCCCGCAGCTTGCCGACGGCACGCTGGGCGCGCCGCGCAAGAGCCCGGCGTTCAAGGCGCCGACGAGCCTGGCGGCGGGCAACTGGGAGGGTTCGGACCTTGCGGTGTTCGTCGCGTCGTCGGAGGAGGCGGCGATCGGGGCCGCGTCGGTCGCGTCGGGCAAGTCGCTGACCTTCCCGGCGCCCATCGTGCTGGCGACGCCCGGTGCCGAGCCGATCACGATCGCGCACGGCACGACGGCCGAGGGCCGGGCGATGCTGGCGGTGCTGGCGAAGCAGCGTCGCGATCTGATCGTCGAGATCCACTCGCCGGGCGTCGACGCGCAGGTGATCGAGTTCGACGATCTGGATCGCGATCCGTCGCGGATCGAGTTCGCGGATGTCGATGGCAACGGGACGACCGACCTCGTGCTGCTGGCCGAGCGGCAGGCGCCGGTGCTCATGCTCGCCGAGACGCTCGACGAGATGCCGAGCGTTGTGGTCGTGCCGGACGACGCGGCGAACTCGGGGCTCGTGGGCGACGCCGGCCCGAGCAACACGACGATCGCGGATGTCGATGGGGACGGCGATGTCGAGCTCGCCTTCGCGAGCGCGAACTTCGTGCGGATCGCGGCGCTCGCTGCGGGCGACAGCGGGCCGGTGTGGTCGATCGTCGACCAGCTCAACGCGGCCGACCCGCGGGCGGAGCTGGTCGGCGTGGCGGCGCTCGAGGGTGGGCGGATCGTCGCGTCGGATCGGACGGCGGGCGGGCTGGTGGTGTTCGCGTCGCGCGGCGGGGCGCGCGGCGGGTGGGCGATCGAGTCCACGCCGCGGATGCTCGGCTTCCCGGCCGGCCCGCTGATGGCGTGGGGCGACGACGCGGTGCTCTGCGTGTCCAGCGAGGCGATCGCGGTCGTCGGGCTCGGCGGCGCGGGCGTGTCGCTCGAGGAGGTCGCGGTGTACCGCTCGGAGGAGGAGCGGCGTGTCGAGCACGAGATCGAGGTCGGCGATGTCAACTCCGACGGCTACCTCGACCTTGTCGTGCTGGACGCGGGCGAGCAGATGTGTCAGATCCTGACCACCAGCGCATCGCGGAACCTGTTTGAGGCGACCGAGTTCAAGGTCTTCGAGAGCCGACTCTTCTCGCGGGGGGACTCGCGCGAGTACGAGCCCTCGGAGCTGATCGTCGGCGACCTCACCGGCGACGGGCACGACGACATTCTGCTTGTCGTGCACGACCGGCTGATCATCTATCCGCAAGACCGCGGCGAGTAGGGTCTGGACGGTGGCACGGGCGTCCCGCCCGTGTTGCGTGTCGCGGGTTGCTCGTCACGGGCGTGACACCCGTGCCACCTTGCGCCGCGCGCTAGACGGCGCTTGGGTGCCAGACGGTCTTCATCTCGACGAACGGCTCGATCCACCAGGGGTCGGCGCTGGCGTCGGGCGCGACGGCCTGGTGGATGGTCACGCGCTTGAGGTTCTCAGCCGAGCCGGTGCGGAGGGCGGCGGCGTGCTCGGGCGAGAGTCCCGCGGCGTGGACGGCGTCGATGTCGCGGTGCGTTGCGATCGGGTCGACTAGCTCGTCGCGGAAGCCGGTGATGAGGTTGACCACGCCGCCGGGCAGGTCGCTGGTCGCGAGGCACTCGGCCAGCGGGGCAACAGCGAGCGGGTGCGTCTCGCTGGCGATGCACACGGCCGCGTTGCCGGCGCAGACTACGGGCAGCAGCAGGGCCATCAGGCCGAGCAGGCCCGGCTCATCGGGGGCGATGACCGCGGCGACGCCGGTGGGCTCGGGGACGGTGAAGTTGTAGTAGGGGCCCGCGACGGCGTTGTTGGTGCCGAGGACTTGTTGCCACTTGTCGGCCCAGCCGGCGTACGCGATGGTCAGGTCGATCGCCGCGGCGACTTCTTCACGCGCGCTGGTTGTGCCCGTTGCGGTCAGTGCCTCAGCGAGCTCGCCGGCGCGGGCTTCCATCATCTCGGCGAGGCGATAGAGGATCTGGCCACGCAGGTACGCGGTTGCGCCGGCCCACTTCGGCTGGGCCTTGTGCGCCGCCTCGACGGCGTTGCGCACGTCCTTGCGGCTGCCCTGGCAGACGTGGGCGAGCACGTCGCCTGCGGCGTTCTTGACGGTGATGGATCGCCCGCTCTCGGTGCGCGGGAACGCCCCGGCGATGTAGAGCTTGTGGGTCTTGGTGACGGGGAGGCGGTCGGTCATTGCTGCTCCAACTCGTATGTTGCCACCACGCTCGCGCGGACGCTCACCTCGCCGCCCTCGACGGGTGTGCTGATGGCGTCGCTTGCGACCATCGCCCGGCCCTCGAAGCGCGGGAATGTCGGGGAGGCCCCCTCTTCGCGGATCTCGATGAGCGCACCGAGCTGCATTCCGAGCGACGTGGCGATGGTCGCCGCCTTGTCGCGCGCGGCACTGGCCGCGTCGCCGAGCGCTGTGGCACGCAGGGCGGTGTCGTCCTGCATCTCCAGCGAGAGGCTGTTGACTTGGTTCGCGCCGGCCCGGATCGCCACGTCGATCGCCTCGCCCGCCCGGGTCACGTCGTCGAAGCGGACTGTGACGGTGTTGCCGGCCCGGTAGCTGGTGACGTTGTTCGATGAGCCGTCGCGGTTGCGCTGGCTGTAGATCGGGTTGACATACACCCCCTGCGTCTGGAGGACGGCGCCCGGCAGCTCGAGCGCCTTGACGGCGTCGATGATCGCGGTGGCGGTCGCGCTGGTGCGCGCCTGTGCGGCCGCGGCATTGGTCGCCTGGTGCGTGACGCCGAAGGCGATGCGCACGCGATCGGGCTCGCCCGTGGCCATCGCGCTGCCGCGCACGGTGACAATGGGCCCAGTGCGATCGTCATGTTCAGGATGTGCCGCGGCACTTGTCGCGAGTGTGGCGAGCAGCATGGCCGAGGCGATGAGCGTGCGGAGCATGGGCGATTCTCCTGTGTGCGATCGTTCGCGGCGGGGCTTAGAGGTTGACGTACGCGCGGAGGCCTTGCAGCCCGCCCTCGCGGCCGAAGCCGGATTCCTTCACGCCGCCGAAGGGGCTTGCGGGGTCGAACTTGTTGTACGTGTTGAGCCAGACGACGCCCGCTTCGAGGCGTCGGGCGATCTCGAAGATCTTCGAGCCCTTGTCGGTCCAGACGCCCGCCGCGAGGCCGTAGGGCGAGTTGTTCGCGCGGAGCAGCGCTTCCTCGGGCGTGCGGAAGCTCATGACGGCAAGCACGGGGCCGAAGATCTCCTCGCGGGCGATGGTGCTGCTTGGCTGGACGCCCGTGAAGAAGCAGGGGCGTCGCCAGTAGCCCTTGTTTGGCAGGGCCGAGCCGTTGACCTCGTGGAGCTGTGCGCCCTCGCTGGTGCCGATGTCGCAGTAGCGGGTGATCGTGCTCAGCTGCTCGCGGCTGTTGATCGCGCCGACGTCGGTGTTCTTATCCATCGGGTCGCCCACGCGGAGCGAGGCAAGGCGC
>CAYQAD010000022.1:0-14325 GCA_964415125.1 uncultured Phycisphaeraceae bacterium
CTAGACATGCGACGCGCACAGAGCCCCCGGACACTGCTTCGTGCGCGTTGGGCAACCACGCGCCTGTCCCTTTGATCGTTCGCCTCAGAAAAGACCTCCGAGGGCGGATGCGGCGTGATGCCGACTCGCTGTCGCGTGGCCGTGCCTACGCGGTGCTGGGCATCGAAAGCGACCATTTTCGACTCGTGAATGACGAACGCAGTCCTGTGCTGTTCCCTGCGAAGCTGTTTGTCGTCTTAGACGCGAGCATCCCGGCATCGTGGGCGCATGACGTCGACGTCGATGGCGAGGTCACGAGATACCCGCAACCGTTGATGCGCCGCTACATCTTCGAAGATTTTTTCGATGGTGTGCCGTATGCCGTGCGCATCGTGAACGAGTACCTCGATTCTGCAAGCTGACGACGCGTGGCGCGATCAGGCCGGCGGAAATACAGCCGATCGCGACAACGCGTCCATGTCACGTTCGCGATCCTCGTCGTACACGAACGAGCATCGGCGGACATCGACGTGTGCCAAGTCGGGCATCGCATCGTCATAGGTAAATGCCTCAAGCTCAGCGAGCACGCCGCACGACAGGGCGAGCATGAAGCCGACGCCCCCATTCGGTGCTTCCGGCAAGTCCACGTGCAATGACGACAGCCGCAACGTCGGCGGATTAATGCGCGGGCAGTCCTCTCGTCGAAGCCGAAACCTCGTGAAGCTTCCGACACTCGAAGTATCGCGCCTGACTGCCACCGCACATTCAAACTGCGTTCGCAGCGCAGCAAGCGTCGGCGAGTCCCCCGCGATCAACCAATCGATCGCCAGTCTTTCAATGGGGTAGAGCTCAACCGATGCCATGCCATCCCGCTTCAACCTACTGCAACGCCCCAATCCCCTCACGCTCCGAAACCACCCGAAACAGCGCCGGCAGCACAAAGTTCCGCCCCTTGTACGCCGTCACGCGCCCGCTGATCTCCACCGGCATCCCCTCGCCCCCCTCGCCCGCCACGCGCTCCAGGCGCTCCAGCATCAGGCAAGGCAGCAGCACCATCGGCGCATCCTCCGCCGGCGACTCGCCATCCCCATCCAGCGCCACCGCCCACGCCCCGCCATCGGTCCGCACGATCCGCGCCTTCCGGCGAAGCACGAACGTCCCCTCCCGCACCAGCGGCTCCCGCGCGCTCGACGCCTCCACATCCTCAAGCACGCCCGAAGACGAAAGCCCACGCCCCTCGACCGTCAGCCCCCGAGGCACGCGCAGCCGCTCCTCCAGATCCGCGATGAGCGCCGCCACCGAAGGATCATCCATCGCATCAATCGCCGAACCGCTATCCATTTCAGAGCCTGCAAGCTCGACGCCCGCGTCTTCCTCCGCCTCAACCCCAGCGTCTGGCATGGGCGAAACACCTTCCGCGACCTCCTCCGCGACCGGCACGACCTCCGAGATTCCGAACGCGCTCGGCATCAGATAGTTCCGATCCCGGTACACCGTCATCTGCCCGGTCAGCCAGTACGCCGCGTCCAGCCCACGCCCCTCCATCGTCCGCTCGAGCCGCTCGAGCGTCTCGTTCGGCGCGAGCACCACCGGCTGCGCCCCGCGATCCCCCGTCGCGTGCAACAGCGCCACCATCTCCCCCGTCGGCGCCCGCAGCACCGTCGCCCGCCGACGCACCAGGAACGTCCCCTCGCCCTCGAGCGACGCGTCCCAAAGCCCCGCCGCCACGCCCGCCCCGGGCATCGCCGGCTCGATCGCCGCCGACTCCCTCGGCATCACGCTCTCGTCACCCCGCGAGTCCCGCAGCAGCAAGTCCCGAAGCTCCGCGATGCTCGCGTCATCGAGCTCCGCGTCCCGCTCCGCCCCGTCTTCCTCGGGCAGATCGCCCACGGGCGTCACCGGCAACTCCGAAGCGGGCGTCGGCTGCACGCCCCCCGCGTCCTGCGCGAACACTGGCCCAGCCGCCACCCCAGCCGCCAGCCCGCACACCGCCACCACCGTCCATCCCCGCCGCACGCCATCCAAACCCGCCATCGCAACACCTCCGCGCATCCGCATTCCATCGGCTCCGCACGCCATCCTACCGCACCGACGCCTTGACCCCCCCGGCGCATCGCCATAGCGTCACCACCGCGACCGAACGATCCGAAAGGATCGATCACCCGCACCAAAGGCCGGCCGAGTGCCCGAGTGGACTAAGGGGGCGGATTGCAAATCCGCTAGGCTTTGCCTGACGTGGGTTCGAATCCCACCTCGGCCTTTCACACCACACCCATCGGCCCCGCACCACGCGGGGCCGTTGTCATTATTGTCGCCCCGTCGCATCCCAACCCGCTACGACAAGTCTCGCCAACAAACGAAACAAGCCAAGCGCACCCACGTTCACCGCGAGCACGCCCGGCTTGTTCCCGGGGCAGAAACGATCCGCCGTCAACCGCGCCTACTCCTGACGCCGCCTCATCGCAGCGACGAGCCCGAGCCCGAAGCACGCCGCCGTGCCCGGCGCCGGCAGGCGCAGGTTGAAGCTGTTGCTGTACCGCGAGGAGTGCGGGTTCGCGGGATCAAACAACGGCCCACCGTTCGGCGAACCAAGCCCGCCGCCGATCTGCGCATCGAGCACGAAGTCGATCCCCGGATCGATCCAGAAATCGAAGCAGATCACGAAGCACTCGTCCGCCTCAAGCGAAGGCGGATCGACCGGCGGCACCACGCCATCAAACCCGAACCACGTCGAACCGTCGACCGGCCCACCAAGTGACGGATCGCCCGTGGGCGGCCCAGCCTGCCATGCTCCACTCCCGGTCGGCGACGGCCCGAACTCATCAAATGGCAGAATCGGCGTGAACTCGTGCGTCACCTTGTTCAGCACACCCACGCGCACGCCGTGGATGTCGATGCCGATCGTCGGCAGCGGGTTCGCCGTCGACCCAAGCCCGATCCCGCACGAGCAGTCGTGCGGGCTGCTGCTCGGAAACACGCTCGCAAGCCCCACATACAGCGTGTCCACGCCGGGCGTGTCGCCCCAGGCCCACCAGCTCGGCGGCGGCTCCATCGGCGGCGTCGGCTCGACGCACGCCGTCGCCTGCCCCGCAACTCCGCACGCCACCCCGCATCCGATCGCCACCAACGTGGTCCGTCCGAGCCGCTGTGTGTGTGCATGTGACATCAGAGTCCTCCCTACATGTCATGGACTTCCACGCCCCCGATGCCCACGCGGGCACCAGGCGCGATGTGTAGGGATATCACGCAAAAGCGCATCTTGCCATGAAGATTTGAGCCCCAGTGCTTGTGTAGGAGCCCCCAACCCACGCGATTATCGGCCCTAATGCCCCGTCAGACGCGATCCGCCAAGCCGGTTCGCATCAGCTTCCGCCGCAATTCGCCGCATCTAGTCGCGGGCAGGGCGCGGAAAAACCACCGGACTCAGGTGCCCATCCGCGTCGTAGCTCCGCACCCCAAACACCCAGTGGTCCTTGCTCAAGGGCAGCGTCGCTTCGGTCACTTCGCCCACATCCCGCGACTCGGTCCACACCGGGCTGGTCGTCTCGCGCCACACCACCTCGTACCCCGCCGCGCCCGCCACCCGCGCCCACCGCAGCGTCGTGTCGTTCGTCAGCTCCGCGACGATGATCCGCACGTCCCCCGGCTCAGCCGGCGCGCTCGCCAGATGCACCAGCATCATCGCGTTCAGCCGCGCCACATCCGCCACGTACCCCGCATCCACGAATTCCGGCAGATCGCCGTACCGCACGCCGTCCTCCACGCGCACATCCTGATGCTGCCGCGTGTAGTCCTCATACACCTCGATGAACCGCACCGCGGGCCACCCCTGCTCGTTGAACGCCGTGTGGTCCCCGCCCCGCAAAAACCGGTCCGCCCGAAACACGAGCATCGGCTCCACCGCCGGCCCGTACATCCTCGCCACCTCATCCACATACCGCGCAAGCTGCCGGCTGGGCGAATCAAGCTCGCCCGCCACCGACCGCAATCCACGCACGTCCCGCATCTGCCCATCCTGAACGACCGCGAGCGGCAGCCCCTCGCTGAACACCCGCACTCGATCCCGCGCACGCCGCCCATCCGGCCCCGACGGATCGCCCACCGTGTCGTTGTTCAAGACCGCCCGCACATCCGCACCGCGCGCAGCAAGCGCCGCCGCATGGCGCCGCGCCCCATACAACCCCTGCTCCTCACCCGCCGTCGCCAGCAGCACGACCGTCGCGTCCAGCCGCTCCGCGCTCAGCACCCTCGCAAGCTCCAGCAGCACCGCCACGCCCGAGGCATCGTCGTTCGCCCCCGGCGCATCGATCTCGCCATCCGCGCCGTCGCTCGCCCGCGAGTCGTAGTGCGCCAGCACGTAGTACAACCGATCCCGCGCCGAGTCCCGCGCCCCAGGAATCTCGCACACCACGTTCACCACATCCACATCCGCCAGAATCCGCCGCCCATCCGCCTCCACGCGATGCGAATCAAACCACACCCGGCACGCCAGCGCACCCTCGCGCCCCGACCCCGCCACCGCCTCCTCGAACCGCGTCTTCAGCCACCGCCGCGCCGCCCCGATGCCCCGCACGTCGCTCTCGGTCTCGCTGGCCGTGTGCCGCGTGCCAAACGCCGCGAGCGCATCCACATCCGACCTCACGCGCGCCGCATCGATCGCCGCCGCCGCGCGCGTCGCAACATCCCCCGCGTCCACAGCCTCGCCCATCACCTCATGGCCCATCGAAACACCTCCCGCGCCCGCCATGAGCAGGCACGACAGCACGCGTGCGATTGTCTTCATGCCCGCAAGCCTACAGCCGCCCGGCCGCCGGCTCACACCGACGCGAGCGCCGTGATGTTCTCCGCGCTCCACCCCGCGCCCGCCTGCCACCAGTACCGCGCCACATCACCGTTCGCGCGCTGCCCCAAGAGCGAGATGTCGCTCGCCCCGCTCACGCCCCGCACCGGCCCCTCGAGCATCGGCGCGTTCGTCACCGTCTCGCTCAGCACGCTCGTCCGCCACCCGCCCCCGCCGGGCACCCACCAATACACCACCAGCCGCCCCGCCGAGTCCGTCCCCGCCACGTTCATCGCGCCCCACCCGGTCACGAAGCTCGCCACCGTCTCGCCGCGGAGCGCCACACCACCATCAGCCCCGCCCGCCGCCGCCGTCAGGTCGACCTGCCGCCAACCCGTTCGGCTGGGCACCCACCACACCGCCGTCATCGACCCGCTCGCGTCCACGCCCGCCAGATTGATCCCGCCCCACGACGTCAGCCACGCCGTCAGCCCGCCCGACATCGGCGCGGCGCCCGTCGCGACCGACAAGTTCTGCGTCGCCCACGCGTCCCGCCCCGGCGCCCACCACGCCGCCTGGATATTGCCCGCCGCATCGAGCCCCGCGATCGTCAGCCCGTTCCACGACGTCACGTAGCTCACCAGCCGCCCCTCAAACGCCGGCGTCGCCATCCCCTGCCCCGCGAAGTCCTCCGCCGACAGGTTCACCATCTCCCAAGACCACCCGCCGCCGCTGCCATCGCTGCTCGCCGCACCCGTCTGCCGGTACAGCAGCAGATCACCTTCCGACGACAGCCCCGCGACGTGCGCAAGCCCGCGCTGGTCAACAAACGCCGTGATCTCCCCCGTGATCGCCACGCCATCCGTTGCCACGGTCACGTTCGTCGCCGACCACGTCGCCCCATCCGTGCCGTACACAATCAGCCCATCGCCCGTCACGCTCGCCGCGTACGACCGCCCGTCCTTCGGATCGACCCACGCCACCACATCCCGCGACGTGTTCGTCCCGCCCGCGAGTGTCACAAGGTCATCGGCCGACCAGCGCCCATCGGCAAACCGGAGCGAGATCGGCCGCCCGTCCTCGTTCACCGTCACCACCGTCAGCGAGCCATCGCGCGCAAACGCCCCGCTCACCACCGCGTCCCGGCGCGCCGTCGTGTTCACATCGAGCCGCCCGGTCA
Source organism: uncultured Phycisphaeraceae bacterium (assembly GCA_964415125.1). GTDB lineage: Bacteria > Planctomycetota > Phycisphaerae > Phycisphaerales > UBA1924 > CAYQAD01. The sequence goes on from CAYQAD010000022.1 coordinate 5,940, forward strand.
TCTCGCTCGCGAGCACGTCCACCTTCACGTTGTCCGCGCCCACGCTCACCGACCGCCGCGTCGCGAACCCCGTCGCCTCATCGACAAAGGTCAGCATCCACTCGCCCTGGCCCACGCGGATCTGGTAGTTGCCCGCCGCCCCCGTCGTGTACGACGCGACCACCGCCTCGGGCGAGCTCACCCGCGACACATCGACCCGCACGCCCCCCATCCCCTCGCCGAGGTCGTAGAACCGGTCGCCGTCCGCGTCCGCAATCGCAACGCCGAGCACGTACGCCCCGCCCCCGCCCACGCCGAACATCTGCCCGTAGTACGACTGGTACTGCGTCCCGCTCACCGAGCCCGGCGGCAGCGCGCCCGTCCCAAGCTCGTTGTAATGAAACCCGCTCGAGAAGTTCCCGTGCAGGCTCAGGATGTTCATCCGGTGCCCGACGCTATCGAGCAGCCCCACGTGCGCCTCGTACACGCTCGATTGCCCCGCCGCGATGTTCTCACCCGCACCCGCGCCATACCCCGCGTTGCGCGCACGATCGCTCGGGTCCAGCCCGTCAGGATTCTCATGCGCGAAGAACGACCGCGCCGCCATGTCCTCGTTGTGCCCACGCGCCGCGATCGTCAGCGCCTCGTTCAGCGCCAGCGGCTCAACCGGCTGCACACGCGCCCGCTCCTCCGCCGTCAACGAGTGCAGCACATCCACGCCCGTCCGCGCACCCTCGGCAAACGGGTCCGAACGCGCCCGGTTAATCAACTCGGCAAACAACACCTCGTGCGGCGTCCACGCAAACAGCACCACCCGAGGCTCAAGCGCCTCAAAAAGCTCGCCGCCCACGAAATCTCGCTCGAACACCCGGCCCAACGCTTGCCTCCAGCTCGCCCCGCGCCCGCGGACGTCTCAACCAATAAGCATCGGCAACAACGCCGGTTCGGACAACCCTGCCAAAACCCGTGATTACAGGGATGACACGCACGAAACGCCCAGACGACGACCCAGACGACGACCCAGACGACAACCAGGACGCGGGGAACCGCCCCCTCTCACCAGCCCGGCCTACACACCCTCAAACAGCTCGCTGATGTTCTGCCCATCCCACCGATCGCCCGGCTGCCAGTACAGCCGGTACACGTCGCCCTCCGCCGTCGTGCTGATCAGGTTCACCCGCCCGCCCGGCCCCGACGCGCTGGTGAGCCACGTCGCCGGCAGCTCCGGATCCGCCACCAGGTCCGTCAGGCGGGTCGTCCGCCACCCCTGCCCCCCGGGCACCCACCAGTAGAACACCACCGCCTTGCCGCCCGAGTTCACCCCGCCCACGTTCAGCCCGCCCCACGGCAGCACATAGCTCGTCAAGCTCTCCGGCCGAACCGTCGGCCCGTCGAACTGCTCCGTCAGGTTCGTCAGCCGCCATCCCTGGAACCCCGGGATCCACCACGTCACCTGAATCTCGCCCTCCGCGTTCACGCCTGCAATATTGATCGCGTTCCAGCTCGTCAGAAACACGCTCAGCGCGCCCTCGCTCCGCGGCGCGCCCGTCTGCGCACTCAGGTCCGTCGTCACCCATCCATCGACATTGTCCGCCGTCCAGATCGTCCGGACCCTCCCCTCCGTGTCGAGCCCCGCGATGTTCAGCGCGTTCCAGCTCGTCACAAAGCTCGTCAGGCTGCCCGCCTGAAACGTCGGCATCTCCGCGCCGCGCGCCCGGAGGTCGTCCCGCGCCACATGCCGGAACGTCCACTCGAAGTTGCCGTCCAGATCCGTCTCACGCGACTGGATGAACAGCACAAAGTCCCCGCGCCGATCCAGCCCGCCCAGGTACCGCGTCTGGCTGTTGTCCTCGAAGACAACCAGATCCCCCTCGAGCACCCGCGCGCCGCCGATCTCATCGTTGAGGTTCCGCACACCCCAGGTTCCGCCCGTCAGCGTTAGCAGCAGCACGCCCTCGGTGCTCGCCACCGCCGCGTACGTCCGCAGGTCCTTGCTGTCGTACCACGTCGTCAGCTCCCCGATGAGCGTGCGCCCCGCGAGCGCACCGTCAAGCCCCGTCAGCGCCCACCCCTCGAGCCCGAGGCTCTGCTGGTACGCCCGGCCCACGCCATCGCCCGCCCGGCTCACGATCGTCAGCCGGCCGTCCGCGTCGTACGACCCCGCGAGCCGCGAGTCCTGCGTCGGCCCGTCGGGCGTGTCCGGATTACCGTTGAGCTGCACAAGCCGCGCATCGAGCTGCACGTTCTGTCCCGCGATCGTCGCCCCGCGCGTGATGCTGTTGCCCGTGGCGGTGTCCGTGATCACCACGTCGTACACGCCGTCGGCCAGCTCGATCTGGTACCACCCGCTCGCGTCGGTGATGTACGTCCCCACGATCGCGCCCGAGCCCCCACGCTCGCGCACGTCGATCCGCACGCCGTCGATCCCCTCGCCAAGGTCGTAGAACCGGTCCCCGTCCACATCGTCAAACGTCGTCCCGACGAGGTACGTCGGCGCCGCGCCCGCCCGCTCGCCGAACGAGTTGATCGGCACGTCCCGCAGCCCAAAGAGCAGCTGATAGATCACGCTCGGGTCCGCACCCACCGTCGTGCTCTCCCACGACCCGATGCCAAACTCCGTGTACTGATTGAACGGCCCGAAGTCATCGAACGCGCCAAGCAACACCTGCCGAAGCCCGTTGTCCGCGAACATCGTCTCAAACAGCGCCGCCGCACCCGCCACGTTCCGCGACAGCAGCGACTCGGCCGTCCCGTCGTACCCCTGGTCCCGCACCCGCTCGCCCACCGTTCGGCCGAACAGGTCGATCGAGCTGAAGTACCCGTTCGCGCCCATGTCCGCCGTGTGCGCACGCGCCGAGTCCAACAGCGACGAGCCAAACGCCAAGGGCCCGGTCGACCCAAGTGTCTGCCGCTCATCGAAGGTCAGCCCCTTCCGCACGTTCACGTCGAGCCGCTCGCCCTCGGCAAACGGATCGAGCCGCGCACGGTTCAGCAGCGAGATGAACAGCACGTCCTCCGCCGTCGGCGACGCCAGCACGACCCTCGGCTCCAGCGCCTCAAAGTCCGACCACTCGCGCGAAACACCAACTCTGCGTGCCGTCTGTGTCTGTCCCAAATCTTCGCTCCTGACCATCAAAGCACCAGCCCCGTCACGTCCTCAAGCATCCACCGCTCGCCCGGCGTCCACGACAGCCGCGACACATCCCCCGTCGCACGCGCACCCACAATGCTCATCTCCCCCGCCGCGCTCACGCCCGCCCGAAGCCCACCGGCAAACACCCCCGCGTCGCTCCCGCTCGCCGTCGTCAGGTCCGCGATCTGCCACCCGCCATTATTCGGCACCCACCAATACACCACCACACGCCCCGAATCATCCACGCCCACCACGTTCATCGCGCCCCACGCCGTCACGAAGCTCGTCACGCTCCCTGCCGAAAGCTCGGGCCCGCCGATCGTCGCCGTCAGGTCCGTCTGCCGCCAACCCGCGCCCCCCGGCACCCACCACACCGCAGCCAGGTTCCCCTCCGCGTCGATGCCCGCGATGTTCATCGCGTTCCAACTCGTCAGCCACGCCGTCAGCCCGCCCACCAGCACCGGCGCGCCCGTCTGCGTGCTCAGGTCCGCCGCGCTCCAAAGCGTCCGCCCAGGCCCGAACCACACCGCCCGCACACGCCCCGCATCATCAAGCCCCGCGACATTCAGCGCGTTCCAAGGCGTGACGAAGCTGATCAGCTCCCCCGCAAAACTCGGCGTCGCCTGCCCCTGCACCCCAAGGTGCTCCGTGCTCAGGTTCGTTGCAGTCCACACGAGCGACGCGTCTTGGTTGCTCCGCCCCGTCTGCGCAAACAGCACCACCTCGCCGGAGCCCGTCAGCCCCGCGACATACCGAAGCCCCGCGTTGTCCGCGAACGCCGTGATCGACCGCGTCACCACGATCCCCGCCGTCCCCGCCCCATCGAGCTCCGTCGACAGATTCCGGAACGACCACGCTCCGCCCGCGTCCCGCCGGAGCAGAATCAGCCCGACCGACGACGGCGCCGCCGCATAAATCAGCCCATCTTTCGTATCGCGCCACGCCTCGAGCCCGCCCGAGAGCGCCGGCGCCCCCGCCTGCGCACCCGCGAGCTCCAGCCGATACCCCTCGCCCTCGCGCGTCAGCACCGCCGCGTCCGCGTTGCGGTTCAAGAACGCCACCATCACCGTCGGATCGAGCGTCGCCGCGAGCACCGGCCGCGTCCCGTCCTCCACCCGCCCGCGGTCCAGCGGGCTGCCCGCGACCTCCTCAACCATCTCCGACGCGCGCACATCGAGCTTCACGTTCTCGCCCGCCACCTCGATGCTCGTCCGCCGGACCAGCCCCGTCGACAGATCCGTGAACCGCACGTCGTAGTCGCCATCGCCAAGCGCGATCGACCACGCCCCGCCCGCGTCCGTCACCGCGCTGCCCGCCAGCCGGTTCGGATCGCCCGCGGGCGTCACGTCCACCTGCACGCGCCCCAGCAACTCGTCCAGATCCGCAAACCCGTCCGCGTTCACATCATCAAACGCCGCGCCGAGAAACCGCGCCGGCGCCTCGCTCCCCGGGAAGCCCAGCACCGCGACGACATGCACAGAGCCATCAACCTCAACAAGCCCCGCGCCGAACCCGTCCCAGTTCAGCGAGTCGCTGAAGGTCACGAACAGGCCCAGCAGCGACTTGCGCGTCTCCGCATCCGCCATCCATCCCGCGTAGACCGCGTCGAGCGCCGCCTGGTCGAGCGAGCCCATCTCGATCGCCGCCACCGCGCCCGCGCTGCCCGCATACCCAAGGTCCTTCGCCAGTGTCGTCGCGCTCTCGCCGTTCGGCCCGACAACAGTGGGGGACCCTTCCATCGCCACCAGCGACGCCTGCGACCGCGCCACATCCGCAAGCGTCGAGTCAAACGCCAGCGCATCGGTCGGCCGAAGCCGCGACCGCTCCGAAGCGGTCAGCCCCGCCTCGAGATCAATCCCAAGCCGCACGCCCTCCGCGATCGGATCGAGCCGCGCACGATTCACCAGCTCGAGCAAGTAACTCTCCGCCGCCGCGACAGCATCGCCCGGCGACGACATCACCACCCGCGCCTCGAGCGCCTCGCACGAGAACGCACCCGACAAGAACGCGCCCGACATGGCATCACGCCCCCCGCGATCACCACCGCGGGCCCAACGTCCGGATCGACCACCGCGAAGCATCTTCATCGCGTCCACAGCTCCGTCTGAAAACAGCCCTCGGCCGGGCTCGTTCGGCTCGCTCGAAGCAACCGTGTCCGAAGACCCGCCCGCCCGCAAGCCGCGGGTCCCGCACGCCCGTTGCCACCAGCACCCTCGGCACCGGCCAACGTCGCCGCCCGCCGACGCGCCAGCCGGACCCTCACGGATCGCCAGCACGCCTCTGCCGCGAAGTCTACCGCGCACCGCGCGACAAAGCCCGCGTCACGCCGTACCCCACGCTTCGCACCCCCAGCCCCCCCAGTTCCCCACGCGCCCCCAATCCGAGCCCGTACCATCCGCCACCATGCCCGACCACCAGCCCGACCATCAGCCCTCTACGCAAACCCCGCCACCCCTCACCCCCGAGCAGGCCGCCGAAGCCGCCGACCGCTTCCAGCGTGACTTCGCCGCCCTCCGCGAGCAGGTCGCCAAAGCCGTCGTCGGCAACGACGAGGTCGTCGAGCAAACCCTCATCGCCCTCTTCGCCGCCGGCCACGTCCTCCTCGAGGGCGTCCCCGGCATCGGCAAAACCCTCCTCGTCCGCACCATCGCGCAGGCCCTCCGCCTCGACTTCGGCCGCATCCAGTTCACCCCCGACCTCATGCCCGCCGACATCACCGGCACCACCGTCGTCGACGAGATCGAAGACCCAACCACCGGCCGCCCCACCCGCCAGTTCCGCTTCCAATCCGGCCCCGTCTTCTGCAACCTCCTCCTCGCCGACGAGATCAACCGCGCCACACCCAAGACCCAGTCCGCACTCCTCGAAGCAATGCAGGAGCGCTCCGTCACCGCCGCCGGCACCACCCACTCGCTCCCATCCCCCTTCTTCGTCCTCGCCACCCAGAACCCCGTCGAGCAGGAAGGCACCTACCCACTACCCGAAGCCCAGCTCGACCGCTTCTTCTTCAAGGTCCTCGTCGGCTCACCAACCCGCGACGACCTCACCCAAATCCTCGCCCTCACCACCACCGCCGCCGCCCCCGAGATCACCCCCGTCCTCGACGCGCCCACCCTCCTCGCCCACCAACACCTGGTCCGACAGGTCGCCGCCGCGCCCCACGTCGTCGACTACGCCGTCCGCCTCGTCCTCGCGACACACCCAACCACACCCGACGCCGTCTCCGAGTTCGCCACCCCGATGGTCAACCAGTACGTCCGCCTCGGCGCCTCGCCCCGCGCCGCGCAGTCGCTCGTGCTCGCCGCCAAGTGCCGCGCCCTTGCCCAAGGCCGCCCCGCCGCAAGCCCCGACGACATCCGCGCCGTCGCCCCCGCCGCGCTGCGCCATCGCATCATCATCAACTTCGAGGCCGAAGCCGAAGGTCTCACCCACGACCGCGTCGTCGACAACCTCATCGAAACCCTCCCCGTCACCACCGACTAACCCGCGCCCACCTCGCCCAACCCCAACACCGGCATCCATGCCGCGCACACACCTCCGCACCATCCCGACCCTGCTCGTCCTCGCCCTCGTCGCGCTCGTCGGCTGCGGTCCCGCAACCAACCGCGCCGATCAGCCAGGCCGAGCCGCCACCTCCACGCGCAACGCGCCCGCCGTCACCCTCACGCCCGGCCCGCACGTCGCCGTCCCCGGCTCCACGCTCCTCATCCCCATCGAGCTCTCCGCCACGTCGCCTACGCCCGACGTCGGCGCGCCCCTCCCCGCACGCCTCGGCACCCAGCCCCTCCCCGCCACCATCGCCTTCGTCGGCCTCACCCCCGACCCCGCCGCCCAGTCCTGGCTCCCCGCCGCCGGCACCTGGTTCACCGACCCCGCCCGCGCCAAGCCGCAAAGCCTCGGCCAGTGGTTCGCCGCCATCGAGCTCCCCGCGTCCATCGACCCCGCCGTCGCGCCCACCACCCTCCGCGTCGGCCCGTCATCCACCGACCTCACCTGGTCCCGCCCGCCCGCCAACCTCCCCCGCGCCCTCCGCGCCGCCTGGGCAAGCCCCGTCCCCCAGGCCCACCGCGTCAGCCCGCTCCTCCTCCGCCTCGCCGACCCCGCCCGCGCAAGCCCATACCAGCGCTGGCGCTACCGCCTGCTCACCAGCGCCCTCGCCGACGCCGCGCACACCACCCCCGACCCCCTCATCGATCGCGCCGCCCCCCGCGCCGGCGGCTCATTCACCGACCGCACCCTCGAAGCCCTCGCACGCCAGCAGGAAACCCGCTGGAAACTCGCCCTCGCCCGCCTCCACGACGCCGACCGCATCGCCGCCGACCGCCTCCGCGCACGACTCGTCGCCACCGCATCGCTCACGAGCGACCCCACGCGCAACGCCGCCGTCCCCTTCTGGCCCGTCAACCAGGCCGACCTCGACGCCCTCCTCGAAGACCTCCTCGACACCCGCCTCACCGCCGCCCGACGCACCGCGCGCGCCGAGGCCTGGGCCGACGCCGCGCCCGCCACCGCCGCGTGGATCACCTCAGACGCCGACTCCCTCAGCGCCGCCCCATCAAGCACCATCGACACCACGTCCGCCGCCCCCATCCCAACGCTCGCCATCGCCAACGCCGACACCGCCCCGCGCGTCGCCATCATCGCAAGCGACGCCGCGCCCGTCGGCCCCGCGATGCACCCGCTGCCCGTCGGCACCATCCTCCGCGTCCCGCTCCCGCCCGCCACGCCCGCCGCCACGCCACCCACCCTCACGCTCGGCGACGAGCGCACCGACCTGGTCACCCAGCCGACGCTCATCGCCCGGCCGCCCGGCGTCCGCCTCACACCCTTCATCGCCGACCACGACCTCGCCGCCCTCTTCGCCGCCCGCACCCCCGCGCCCGACCCCGCCGCCGCCGCCCTGCTCTATCTCGATCCAGACACGAACGCCTGGACCATCCTCATCGAAGCCGCAACGCCCGCCACCGCGCGCACCACACCGAGCACCACCACCCCCGACACCTTCCGCGTCTTCCTCGGCCCCCAATCCCGCCCCGCCGCCATCATCCGCGTCACACCAAACACCCCGCCCACCAACGAACTCGCCCCCAACCCCGACACGCAAACCACCAGCAGCACACCCAACCCGCAAGACCCCACCCGCTGGCAGGCCCGCGTGCCCATCCCCCCGGGCGCCATCACCGCCGGCACGCTCCTCATCGGCATCGAACGCATCGACCCAAACCAGCGCCGCACCGCCTGGCCCCGCCCCATGGCCCCGTGGCAAACCGCCCC
>CAYQAD010000022.1:14425-16517 GCA_964415125.1 uncultured Phycisphaeraceae bacterium
CGCCGCCCGCACCGCCGCGCCCACCTCGGTGTTGTCCATCAGCCCGCCGAACCGCTCGCTGCCGGGCCCAATCGCCGTCACCTCGGTGTAGTCCGCCGTGTGGTTCCCGCTCACAAATCCCACGCCATTGGCATTCCCAAGCGCGCTGCCCAGCACGTGCATCCACGACCGCCGCGCACGGAACGCATCCTCCACGCCCCCCTCAGCCATCGCCCGCATCACCATCGCCCACGCCTCGTCGCCAACATCAACTCCCGTCGCCTCGCGCACCACCGCGCGCGCGGAATCGCTTGTGAGCGCATCCGCATCCCGCAGCGACCCAAGCCGCCCCGCGATCCAATCAAACGATCGCCGCGCCGACGCCAGCACGCCAAGCCCATCCGACGCCTGCTCGAGATACAGCGTCAGCCCCGGGTTCGCGTTCCCATGATCGCTCGTCACCACCACCAGCGTGTCATCACGCCGCGCCGCCCACGCCGCCACCACGCCCACCGCGTCATCAAACGCCAGCTGATCCCGCACCAGCCCCGCCGCGTCGTTCGCGTGCGCCGCGTGATCCACACGCCCGCCCTCGATCTGCAACACAAATCCATCCCCGCGCCCACCCAAAAGCGACAACGCCCGCTCGCTCATCATCGCCAGGCTCGGCTCCTCATCCTCCCGATCGATCTCGTACGACATGTGCCCATCCGCAAACACCCCCAGCACCCGCTCGCCAGCCCCGTCAAAACCAAACGCCGCAAGCTCCCCAGCCGACCGCACCTTCCGCACGTGCTCGTGCCGCGCCATCAGCTCATCTGGGAAGTACGCCGACCCGCCGCCCAGCACCACGTCCACCCGCCGCTCGAGGATCTGCCGCGCGATCGCGTCCTCCTGCGAGCGCCGCGCCACGTTCGCCACAAACGCCGCCGGCGTCGCGTGCGTCACACGCGTCGTCGTGACCAGCCCCGTCGCCATCCCCTTGCGCTTCGCCGACACCAAGATCGGCTCCCCCTCCGACCCGTCCGGCATCAAACAGATCGCCCCGTTGTCCGTCTTCCGCCCGATGCTCCACGCACTCGACGCCGCCGCGGAGTCCGTCACCAGCGAGTTCGCACTCGCCGTCCGCTGCATCGCCCGCCGCACCCCATCCCGCCCCCAAAGGTCCGACCACACCGCAGTCGGCCCGCACCCGATCGCCCGCCGCACCTCCGGCGGCATCGCCATCCGACGAACCTCATCGGCAAGCCCGATCGTCCCCGTGCTGCACCCATCCGACACCATGAACACCACATTCCGCGCCGGCCGCACCCGTCGCCGCCCGGACAACCGCGTGTCGCCCGCCGCGAGTGCTCCCGGCCCAAGCGCACCCACACCCAGCGCGCCAGCACCCGCCGCCTTGACAAACGTCCGCCGATCAACACCGCCCGCGCCGCCCGTTCCCGTGGTCTTCATCCCGCGAGGCTAACCAACCACCACCCGCCGCACGCCGCCAACCACCGATCTGCGCCCAACCTTCACACCCGGCTGCGCCACGCGAACAGCCCCCACTCGAGCATCGCGAGCGCCGCCGCCGCCGCGACAAACCAAGGCCAAAGCGCCCGCCCGCCAAATCCCCCACCCGCGCCCGCCGAGTCCGCCGCCACCGCCGTCGCCCCGACCCCGATCGAGTCACGCACCGCCGCCCGCGTCTCGCCCGCATCGAGCACGCCCAGCACAACCGCCACCGCCCCGTCCTCGGCATCGCCCAGCCTGTACACGCCCGCCCGCTCGAGCACCCCAAGCCGCGCCACACCCTCCGCGACCGCCGCCTCGCGCTCGATCCCATCGGGCCCCGCCACCACGACCCGGCCCGCCTCGAGCCCATCCCCGAACACCACCGAGTCGCCCGCCCGCCACACACGCCCCGCCTCCGCCTCGCCCCGACCCGTGATCCAATCCACCGCGCTCGCCACAAACACCGCAAACCCAACATCCAAAGGCCACGTGCTCTCCGCCGGATCAAACGCCACCTCAACCCGCCGCCCAGCACTTCCGCCCGCGCCCAACCCCGCCCCCCCCGCCCCAGCCCCGAACACCGTCCCCCGCCGCACGCGCGCCCGCCGCGCCCCCC
>CAYQAD010000023.1:0-16006 GCA_964415125.1 uncultured Phycisphaeraceae bacterium
GCCCTTCTTGGCGCCGTACTTCGACCGTGCCTGCTTGCGGCCGTCGACGCCGAGGGTGTCGAGCGAGCCGCGGACAACGTGGTACCGCACGCCGGGCAGGTCACGCACGCGACCGCCACGCACGAGCACGATCGAGTGCTCCTGGAGGTTGTGGCCCTCGCCGCCGATGTAGGCGGTGACTTCCTTGCCGTTGGAAAGACGCACACGCGCCACCTTGCGAAGCGCCGAGTTGGGCTTCTTGGGGGTGATCGTCTTGACCTGGAGGCACACGCCGCGACGCTGCGGGCATTCGTCGAGGTCACGGACCTTGGACTTGGCCTTGGGCGAGCGGCGAGGGTTGCGGATGAGTTGGTTGATCGTCGGCATGGAACGCTGTTTCCCGTAGCTGGTTCCCGGGCTCTCCGCACCGGGCGGGAAGTCTAGGCCCGCCACCGGCTGGGGCAACTCCCCGAGGGGCCCCTACCGTCCGGGCTATGAACGAGGACCCGAACCAGACCCCGCCCGGCGACGCCGACCCCGACCGCGCCTCCGGGCCCACGATCCGAGCCTTCCAGGGGCTCATCCGAGACCGCTACCTCGCCAGCGATGCCGCCCGCGGCTCGGCGGGCACCTTTCTCTGGTTCACCGAGGAGGTCGGCGAGCTGGCATCGGCCCTGGCGGCCCACCAGCCGGGCAAGTCCCCCACCGCCGACCAGACCGCGAACCTCGCCGAGGAGTTCGCCGACGTCCTCGCATGGCTGACCACCCTCGCCAACATCCACGGCGTGGACCTCGCCGACGCCACCGACAAGTACTTCGACCCCGGGCGGGTCGAGGGCGTCAAGGACTGAGCCGAGCACGCGTGTCGCGGCCGCCTCCGGCGGGCCTCACCGGAGCATGCCGCCCATGCCGCCGCCCGAGCCGCGCGCCCCGCCCTGGATCGGCCGGTAGACCTCGATCAGCAGCGTGTCGTCGTCGGGCTGACCCTCGCGGAAGCGGTCGAGCTCGGCGAGCATGTAGACGGGCCACGTGCCCAGCGCCGGGCCCGTGGCGGTGGCGAGCATCGCCTCCACACCCCGGATGCCGAGCATCTTGCCCGCCTTGTTCCGCGCCTCGGTCGCACCGTCGGTGTACGCGACCATGAGATCGCCCGGCGAGAAGCGCAGCGTCCTGGGCTCGGGATCGAAGTCCGCGTCGGCACACGCGCCAAGCACAAAAGAGGTCGAGTCGAGCCGCTCGACCGTGCCGTCCGACGCGCGCAGGAACGCCGGCGGGTGCCCGCCCGAGGCGTAGGACAGCTCGTTGCGCTCGGGATCGACGCGCAGGCACAGGGCCGTCGCGAAGATCGAGTGCCGAGCGAGCGTGAGATGGACGTACCGGTTGAGCAGGCGCAGCACCTCGCCCGGGTCGGTGTCGGGATTCTCCGCGAAGATGCGTTCCATCTCGCCGTGCAGGCGGTTGACGGTCAGGGCGGCGGGGATGCCGTGGCCCGTGACGTCGAGCATCATCAGGTTCAGCACCTCGTCGGCGCCCGACGCGGTGGGCGTGTAGCAGGTGTGGAGGAAGTCGCCGCCGATCGCGCTCATGGGCTGGTAGCGATACACGTACGAGACGCTCCGGCCCTCGACCGGCGGCGGGAACAGCGCCTCGTGGATCTTCCGCGCATCGGCGAGCTCGCGACGCACGTCGCTGTAGCGCTTGGCGAGGAATCGCACCTTTGACTGGTCGACGCGGCGCGAGTGGCGGGCCCAGCAGATCGCCGTGCCCGGCATCGCGGCGATCGGGCTGAGCACGATCGGGATCAGCTCGTCGAGGAAGTCCAGGTTCCCGTCGAAGACCGTGTCGTCCTCCACGAGCAGGCGGGAGAGCGCGCTGAGAATCAAGAGCGGAATCGCCGGCTGCAACGCCTGCCGGGGAGACCACGGCAGGAAGCACGAGGCGATCACGTGCGAGATCATGAAACCCCAAAGCCCCGGCGAGCCGGGCACCTCGGCCATGCGGGTGCCCACGTTGAGCGTGCCGTCGATGAAGACGACCCACATCGTGAGCAACAGCAGCGACCGGCCCTCGACCGCATCGAAGAAGACCGCCACGAATGCCGCGACAAACGCGAGCGTCGCCGCCACCGCGATCGCGATGCCGACCATGGTGAGCTGACCCTGGTCATCCGCGAGCAGCACAACCCCTGCGCCGATCAGCGTGATGACGATGTAGAGCGATCCGACGATGCCGGAGAACCACAGGAAGCGCCGCCGAAGCAGCGCATTGGTCGCCTCGGCAAACTCCGCGCGGAAGTCGCTCGTGAACGCGCCGGAACCCGCTGCCAACCCTGACACCCGCGACAACCCTCCTATCGGCGTGCGTCGCCGAAAGACCTACTCCCCGCGACGCGCACCGGGCACCCAGAGCACGTCGCCCTTGCCGTCATCATTCGCCACGCGGGCGAGCACGAAGAGCAGGTCGCTCAGCCGATTCAAGTATCGCACCGTCTGCACGTTGACGCCGTCCGGCTCCATTTCAAGGAGCTTGACGGTGACGCGCTCGGCGTGGCGGACCGCGGTTCGCGCGACATGCAGGTGCGCCGCCTGCGGCGAGCCGCCGGGCAGGATGAAGCTCGTGAGCGGCTCGAGCCGGGCGTTGTGCTCGTCGATCAGCTGCTCGAGCCGGTGTACTTGCGCCTCGCTGACCCGGAGGGCCGCGCCCTCGGCCTCGTTGCTGGTCCGCGGGATGCACAGGTCGGCCCCGACATCGAAGAGGTCGTTCTGCGTGCCTCGGAGCAGCTCGGCCATCTTGGCGTCGGACTGCTCGACCGAGCAGATCGCCAGGCCGATCGCCGCGTTGGCCTCGTCGACCGAGCCGTACGCCTCGACGCGTGGGTGGTTCTTGGCGACGCGGTCGCCGGTGCCCAGGCCCGTGGAGCCGTCGTCGCCCGTTCGCGTGTAGATCTTGTTGAGCTTGACCATGCCTGCCCCTGAGCGTGCGGCCGCGTTGGCGGCGGATGATCGGCCTCCGCCCGAAGCCGGGTACAGTGCCGCGAGCGCGAGCATACCGAAAGGCGACCGGCCCGATGCCCACCCCGTCCCACGCCACAACGCCCGATCTCCCGAGCATCCGGGGCCGACGCGCGATCTGGACGCCGCGACGCGCCCCGATCGCCGCGGACGCCGAGCCCCGCTCGGCACTCGCCGCCCGCATCCTCGCGGCCCGCGGCTTCGAGACCGACGCCCAGATCGACGCGTTCCTCAACGCCACACTCCGCGACCTGCACGACCCGTCGCTCATCCCCGACCTTGACCGCGCCGCCCAACGCCTGCTCGACGCCTTGCGCGCCGCCGAACCCATCGCGATCTACGGCGACTACGACGTCGACGGCATCACCGCGACCGCCATCCTCTACCACACCTTCAAGGCCCTCGACCCCGACGCACCGATCTGCACCTACATACCCCACCGCCTCGACGAGGGGTACGGGCTCAACGCCGCGGCGCTGCGCGACCTGGCCGACGGCGGCGTGCGTGTCGTTGTGAGCGTCGACTGCGGCATCACGGCGCTCGAGCCGGCCGAGGCGGCGAAGCAGGCCGGCCTGGACCTCATCATCACCGATCACCACAACCCGCCCGAGCACATCGACGACTTACCCGACGCCTACGCCGTCGTGCACCCGCGCCGCCCCGACTCGACGTACCCCTTCGACGAGCTCTGCGGCGCTGGCGTCGCCTACAAGCTCGCGTGGCGGCTGGCGACGCTCGCGTCGGGCGACGGCCGGGCAACCCCCGCGATGCGCGAGCTGCTCATCGACCTGCTCGCGCCGGCGGCGCTCGGCGCCATCGCCGACGTCGTGCCGCTCACCGACGAGAACCGCGTCATCACGCGTTTCGGGCTCGGCCGGGTGCGTGGCTCGCGCATCGAGGGCATTGCGGCGCTGGTGTCGGAGGCGGGGCTCGACGGCGAGGACATCGACGCCGAGGCCGTCGGCTTCCGCCTCGCGCCGCGGCTCAACGCGTGCGGCCGAATGGGCCACGCCGCCAGCGCCGTCGAATTGCTCACCACCGCCACCGGCGAGCGGGCCTCGGAGATCGCGACGCAACTCAACGAGCAGAACAACGAGCGCCGCGCCACCGAGCGACGCATCGCCGACCAGGCCGAGGAGATGGCCGAGGTGCGCGGCATGCTCGAGCCCGGGCACCGCGCCATCGTGCTCGCCCACCCCGAATGGCACCCCGGCGTGGTCGGGATCGTCTGCTCACGCCTCGTCGAGCGGCACCACCGCCCCGTGATCCTCATGCAGGACCAGGGCGAGCTGTGCGCCGGCAGCGGGCGGTCGGTCGATGGCTACAACCTGCACGCGGGGCTTGTGGCGTGCGCTGAGCATCTGGAGACCTTCGGCGGGCACGACATGGCCGCCGGCCTCAAGCTCCGCCGCGAGGGGCTCGAGGCGTTCACTCGCGCGTTGGTCGCGCACGCGAACGAGCACATCGCCGAGGAGGACCTGGTCGGCCGATGCGCGTTCGACTGCGAGGCCGGCATCGCCGAGCTCTCGCTCGACGCGGTCCGCGAGCTCACTCGGCTGGGCCCGTTCGGACGGGGCAACCCGCGTGTTCGACTGATCGTGCGCGGCGCGACGCTCAATCAGTCGCCCAAGCGGATGGGCACCGAGGGCCGGCACGCGCAGCTCTGGCTCGCCCAGGGCGGGGCGGCGATGCGGTGCGTCGCGTGGAACCAGGGCGATCTCGCCGATGATTTTCGCGGCGGCGACCGTGTCGACGCGCTGGTTATGCCGCAGGTCTCGCGGTGGAACGGCAACACGCGCGTGGAATGCGAAATCGCCGACCTGAGGCCGGCGACTTCGTGAGGTGCTTCGCGTTTGTGCGCTCCGCGGCCGCCGATGGCGACGTGCAATCGGTGTCAGGTGGGCGTGAGACGGACGCCGATCAATCCACCGGCACGTTGGCAAACGCGCCCGATTGCAATCGGCCCATCATCGCCAGCGCGTTGGGGTTGCCCGGCTCGATCGTAAGGGCCTGGGCGAGCGACTGCTTCGCTTCCTCGAATCGGCCGAGATCCTCGAGGATCATGCTGCGGAAGGTGAGCGTCATCACGTCGCCCGGTGCCCGGTCGATCGCGCTGTCGATGGTCTCCAGCGCTGCCAGCGGGTTGCCCCGGCGGTGATGCCAGAGCGACATGAGCGTGTGACCCTCGGCCCGCTGGGGCGCGAGCGCCATGACGCGCGTCGCAGCCATACGGAGTCGGTTGTCGTCACGCAGGGCGAACGCGACCTTGCCTAGCCCCGCCCACGCCTCGACGTCGGCGGCGCCGGCCTGGCCCTCGGTCAGCGAGAGGTACAGGTCCCGCGCCTCGACCGGTCGCTTCAGCGCCACGAGGCACCGGGCACGCATGTGCTCAAGGTCGCGACGCTCCTCATCGGGCTCGAGGTCCGAGAGGAGCTGACTCAGGTTGTACTCCGCGTCGCCGAAGCGATCGGTGAGCACCTGGGCGCGTACGAGGTCTTCGATGATCGCGTTGTCGTCGGGCGCGAGCAGGCGAGCCTCGTTGAAGAGCTCCACCGCCTGCTCGTTGCGGTCGTTCATCAGGGCGATGTGGCCGAGCGTCTGCCGGACGCCGGGGTTGTGCTGGAACTGGTCGTTCCGCGCGATCAGGAACTGCTCGGCCTCGTCGATGCGACCCAGGTCGATCATCGACTCGGCCGCGGCGATCGCGTACTGGGCCTTGCCCTCGTCGAGCTCGGCGGCCTTCATGAAGTGCTCCAGCGCCTTCTCACGCTGCACGATCCGCTCGAACACGATGCCCTGGTAGTAGTACGCGTCGACGAACTCCTCGTCGTGCACCAGCGCCTCCTCGAACGACTCGAGCGCGCCGTCCATCCGGCCCATCTCAAGCAGGATGCGCCCTCGGAGCACGTGGCTCTTGGGAACGTCGTCGTTGAGGGCGATCGAGATGTCCGCCTTCTTCAGCGCCTTCTCGAGGTCGCCAGCCAGATACGCCTGCCGGGCGAGCTCCCACTCGGTGCCCGACTTCATCTCGGCCATCCGCTCCTCGGCCCTGTTGATGCCCTCGGTGGTGTACTTGCCGTGCCCCTGGCAGGCAGTGAGCCCGAAGGCGGCACCGGCGGCGATGGCGAGTCCGAGAATCTTCCGTGTCTTCGCGGTCTTCATGCGGTCATCCCTCTTTCGGCAACAAGGCCCGAAGGCCTTGTTGCGCAGTGCGGGTTGGGTTGTGGATCAGCGTCCGACGTGTGCCGGGCCGTCGTCCGCCGGGTTATCGGCGGCTGCGACCTTCGGTGGGCACCGAGGTGATCGTCGGCACAAAGTTCTCGGCCGTTGAGCTCGGGTTGATAAATCCACCACCAATCACTCGCCCGTCGCCCACCACCGTCGTCCGCTGGGGGATGCGCTTCGCGTCGTTGATGCTGCGGATGCCGTTGTTGAAGTAGTACGTGTCGGCCCCGTCGAAGCGATCGACCACCGCCCGCGAGGTCGGCATGTTGCCGGGCTCGACCGGGCGGATGAACGCGGGGTTCACGCCCTCGGGGTAGGTCTGCTGCATCGAGTTGAAGCTGTCACCCGCCTGGGCGAACGCCGCGACGAGGGCGTGGATGTCGGCCTCATTGAACTCGTTCTCGTTGAACCAGTTCGCGTCGAACGTGCCGTTGTCGAACGCGGTTGTAGTGCTGGCGCGGCTGCCCTGGAATCGCACGGGCACATCGTTCTGCGTGGCGGCCTGGTAGGCATTGCGCGTCTGGCTGGCGAGGTTCGGCACCTCGAATCCCTGCCCCTGCGGGGCCGCGAAGCTGGTCGGCGTCGCGGTCTCGCCCCAGCTCATGCCGCCGTTCTGGACCTGTGCTTGGGTGTTGGATTGCGGGCTCGAGGCGCGGTTCCAGCTGTTGGCGTCCGCGCCGGTCTGCCACGGGTTCTCGAAGTCGGCCGACGCGTTGCCCTGGCCGGCCTGGCCGGCGGGGCGTGAGCGGCGCGACCGCTCACCGCGGCGCGAGGTGCTGGAGCTATTCTGCTGCCAGTCCTCGGCGTTGGCGAAGCCTTGGTTCGCGTTGCTGCTGTTGGTGTTCACGTTGCCGGAGGAGACCGTGTCGCCGTAGGCGGGGTCGTTGGCGATGCCGATGCTGCCGCCCGAGGTGGACGCCGAGCGATTCGCGGCGAACTGCCGGGCCTCGACGTTCTGGTTCTGGTTCTGGTTCCAGTTCGGGTTCTGGGGGGCCGCGGAGATGCTCTCCCGCTGGCGGCGGGCGCTCTCGTCGTTGACGATGTCCTCGAGCATGCTCGTTGAGGGCCAGAGCGCGGGCTTGCCCATCAGACGCTCACGCAGGCCCACGGCCTGCGGGAACTGGGGCTTGAGCGCCAGAGCACGCTGGACCTTGTGCAACGCCTTATCCGTGTTGCCCTCGGCGGCGAGACGCTCGGCCTCGACCAAGAGCTGCGACGCCTGCTTCTCGCGGCTGAAGGGCAGCAGGCCCTCACGAGCGCCGGCCCGGGCGTTCTCCACGAACTCCATGCCCTTCTCGCCCGAGTCGAGCAAGAACTCGTCGTTCACGATCGTGGGCGTGATCATGAAGATGATCTCGGAGCGGTTGATGTCGTCCTCGTGCCCGCGGAAGGCGGCGCCGACCAGCGGGATGTCGCCGAAGAACGGCACCTGCCGGCGGTCGGACTGGGTCGTCTCGCGGAACAGGCCGCCGAGCACGATCGTGTTGCCATCGCGGACCATCACGTTCGTCGAGAGCTCGTTGGTGATCTCGTCGGGAATGGTCACGGCCGCACCGGTCGCGTCGGTCACGTTGCGGATCTCCGCCTCGGACACCTGCGGCTTGAGCTCCATGCGGATGAAGCCCTCGTTGGTCACGAACGGACGGAAATACAACTGCGTGCCCGTGTCGAGGAACTCGACCGTCTGGGTCGTCGCCGTGTCGGTCGACGTCGTGTTCAGGTAGCCGACCTTCCGGCCCACGAGCACGCGGGCGGGCTGGCGGTTGAGCGAGAGGATCTTCGGGTTCGACAGGATCGTCGTGTCCGAGACCTCATCGAGTAGCTTCAGGAAGATCGCGGCGTCCTCGGCGATGACCGCGGCCTTGAAGGTGCCGGGGCCCGACGTGTTGCCCGGCGTCGAGCTGATCGCCCGGCCGATGTTGTCCGCGGGGGTCTGGATCGGCGTGGTGCTGCCGCCCTCGAGGCGCGAGCCCTGCCCGTTGATCAGACCGTCGGCCGCGCGGAGCGGGCCGCCGATGCCGACGAAGTCGCCGAAGTTGATATCCGCGATGAGCGAGAAGTCCACGCCGAACGCGTTGGCCTCGTTGAGCGAGGTCTGCAGGATCGTCGCCTCGACGAGCACCTGCTGCGGGCGGGTGTCCAGCTCGCTCAGCAGCCGCTGGATCTCCTCGACGTTCTCGGGGTAGTCGTGGACGACGATCGTCGCGTCGTGGACAAACTCGTCGGCACCGGTGGGCGCCGACTCGGGGATGTTGAAGCTCGCGGTGACGCCGTTGGTCGTCATCGTGCCGCCCGCGGAGAGCAGGGGCGTGGCGAACGCGGCCGCGTCGGTCGCGTTGAGGTAGTTCATGCGGATCACCTGCGTCTGGCGGGCCCGGTTGGCCTGCTCGATCTGCTCGAGCTCCTCGAGCGTGTAGACGTAGATGAAGTTGCCGCGCTCGACGTAGCCGTAGCCATTGACGTTGAGGATCGCGTCGAGCGCCTCGTAGAACGTCACGCCGTAGAGGTTGGCGGTGATCGATGCCGACACGGCCCGGCTCGCAACGATGTTGCGCTGGCTCTGGATCGAGAGCATCTGGAGCACGTTGGCCAGGTCCTCATCCGAGACGTGCAGGTCGACGAGGAAGTTCTCGTCGATCGAGACGTCGCCGCCAAACTCGCCCGAGCCCGAGCCGAAACCGTCGTCGGCGAAGGCGTCCTGGCTCTCGCCGCCGCCCGCGGACTGGAGCGCCTCGACCGCGCCGTCGAGCAGCGAACGCTGCTGATCGGAGAGCTGGGCGAGGCTGACGGAGCTTCCCGCGACCAGCGCGAGGGCTGCCGCCGTGATCCGGCCCGTGCGAACAAATGCCGGTGCGTCAACGTGATGCATAATGCTCATTGAATATCCCCGTTACGACTCGTCACGGCGAGACATCGCCTCTGTGGTTGTGTCAACTGCCAGACCGACTCGCACGCCAAATCGAAACGTGCACGTCACACTGGGTCGGATGCGCCCGACTCGGAAAGACTTGTCGGCCGTGTCGTCTGGCAACTTTGCACCGTCCGAAGATCGTGGCGCACACAAAGCGGGCACCCGCCGCTACAGCCAGCAACCCGTCCGAGAACATCGCCGCCCACCTCGAGCCAGCACCACGCACAGCAACCACCTCGCGCACGCAACACGGGCATGCACGCGCATGCCTCGCCGTTCACAGTGTGAATCTGCCTAGTCCCGCCAGGTCGGCTCGGGCACGCCGTGACCGACGACCGCGCCGTCGACCGCGTCATCTGTGCGGCCATCGGTTCCGCCATCGACCCCGCTATCGCCCCCAAGATCGGAGGCGCCGGCCGCGTCACCATCGCTGTCGACCACCGCCTCGGGCACCGCGTAGGCCGACCTCGGCAGCCCGCTCACGAGCCGGAGCTTCGACCAGATGAGCATGCCAGCCGTGGCACCGATGAACGCGAACGCGACCCACGGGCGCGAGGCGCTCAGCAGCGATCGTCTCCGGGGTTGGGGCGCCGACTCGCTCATGCTCACTCGACCGGCTCTTCGACGGGCTCTTCCTCTTCGGGCTCGTCCTCGCCGATCAGCGTGCGGGTCGTCGTCACGCGGCCGGTGAACGACTCGACGCGGACCACGAAGTTGTGGAACTGCCCGCGGATCGTCACGTTGCCGCCGCTGCTGGGCGTCGACTCCCCCACCGCGATGACCGGAGCGCCCATCTCGTCGAACACGAGCACGTTTCCCGTGCCGTCGAACGTCGCGCCGGTGATGAACGAGGTGCCGAACTCGGCCTGATCCAGATCAACGATGTAGCGGTTGCCCCCGCCGTAGTGGTCGAAGAGCACGTCGTTGTCGATGTCGATCGTCGAGCCGAGCACCGCGCACACGCGGTAGCTGTTGGTCGCGGTATCAAACACAACCGCCCGGGCCTGCTGGGCCGCGACGGCGTCGCCCTGGGCGAACATGATGTCCGACACGACACTCCGCACCGCGCCCTGCGTCCGAAGCACGCCGGCCTGGTCCATCGACGGGATCACCATCGCGCCCGCGATGCCCATGACCGCCACAACGACCAGGATCTCGAGCAGCGTGTACCCGCGCTGGGCACCTGCGCGGGCACGTGCTGCAGCGAGGGTGGTGGTTCGTGCGATTGTCATCGAGTTGCTCCCCGGTCGGCTGCGTGCGCAGCGCGAGCTGTGTTCCACGCCCGGCGCGCCGGGCCCTGTCCCCCCCACCTCTAGTGCCCCCCCACCTCGGTCAGCCCCCACCTCGGTCGGCCCGACCGTCAGTCGGTGCCCGCGACGCGCACCTCGATGCCGTCGGCGATGCGCGTCTCGATCTTGCCGATCTGCGCGGTCAGGCGGTCGAGCTTGGTGATGATCTCTTTCCGCTGGGTCGAGGCGCTGACCAGCCCGGTCTTGCCCTTCGCGGGGTCGGCCTGGGCCGCCACCGCCTCGGCGGGTGCCGGCGCACCGATGGTGTCGATCGTCAACGCGACCAGGCACACGGCGATCACACCGAGGGCCACACGCGTGAAGCGATCCGGACGTGTCTGCAACGATTCGGATGGTGCGCTCATGGTCGAAACATCGGTTCTGCGATGGACCCACGCGAGGCGAACCGGACGTTTTCTCACCGCCCGCCGCGGATTGTGCCGCCCGCGCCGCGCTCGCAACGCACCGCACCCCCAAAAAGGCGACCGGCCCCCGTGAGGAGGCCGGTCGCGTTCAAGTCAAACTCGGGATCACTTCGGGCTTAGCCCTCACCTTCACCCTCGCCCTCTTCCTCCTCCTCGGCGTCGGTCTCGAAACCAAAGGCGGTGAGGGAGAACACGCCGTTCTCGTCGGCAGCCCAGGTCCAGGCCGTCGACTCATCGCCACCCACGCTGGTGGGGTCGTCGCCGGTGAAGAGCGGGTTGCGCGGCTCGGTCTTGATGTAGCCGCCGTCGATGAGCACCTGCCAGAAGGTGCCGAAGTCGTCGGGGTACGACCCGTTGTTGCGGGCCCGGTAGAGCTCGAGCTGGTTCTCGAGCGTGCGGATCTGGCTCTGGACGTTGCCCTCGCGGGCCTCGTCGGCGGCGCTCGTGAACTGGGGAACGACGATCGCGGCGAGAATGCCGAGGATCACGACGACGATCAGAATTTCGACCAGGGTGAAGGCTTGGTTGCGCCTTCCGTTCCGTGCTGCACGCATGAATCAGACTCCTTCGACAAACAGTGTCGGGCTCGCGAGTTGTGGGCGGCCGACCAAGGCCGCGAAACACTCAGGGTTCAGGGGAGCCAGCCAACCGGCCGGCCCACACTTCCACCATCGGATTCACTCCGAGCGCGGGTGAGCCCGCCGGGCCGCGCGATCGGCGTCCGGCGCACCTCTGTACCGGCTGCGCACGCAACAACACGCTCGAAAGCACCACCCGGCGCGAACACACCGACAAACCGCGAGTTATCGAACGCGAGTTATCCCCGGCCGAGCGACGATTCGCCGACCAGCGTCATGCCGGAGCGATTACTCAGCAGCGGTCACGCCCTGGGGATGAGTCCTCAGCGATTAGTCCCCCGCGAGCAGGGGCAGCAGACGCTGGTTGGACAGCCCCATCGCCCCCACCGCGGCGGCCGCGGCGGTCGCCTCGGCATCGCTGCCGGTGCGGGCGACCTCGAGCAGACGATCGATCTGGGCCGGCGCGAGCTGGTTGCCCGAGCGCTTCGCGCTGGTCGCCAGGTGACGCAGCAGCGCCACGCGGTCGCGACCCGACGTGGTCAGCGCGGCGTCGGCGATCGCCACCTGCGCGCGGGCGTCGTCGATCAACGAGAGCACCTCGGCGACGCGGATGCGGAGCGACCCTTCGTACCGATTGAGCGCGCCGATCAGCGGCAGCGTGCCATCGACGGCCGCGAGCACGGTGCTCTCCGAGATCGCCAGGTCTCGCAGCGTCGAGATGGCGCGCTCGGCGTAGAGCCGTGCCTCGGCGTCCGAGATCGGGCCGCCCGAGGCCGCCTCGACGAGCGAGTCGATCGACCGCCCGAGCTGGGCCGCCGACACGCCCTCCTTGCGGAGCGTGATGGTCTGGTCGTTCTCGTACGCCCGCCACGACCGTTCGTAGCCGAGCGCGTCGACAATGCCGAGGATCGGCGTCGCGGCGAGCTTGGGCACGTTTCGGAGCTGCCCGATCATGCCGCGCGTCTGGTCGGTGGGCATCGCGATGACCGCGAGATCGACCGCCGCGAGCTCGGCGATCGAGGCCTCGACATCGCCGGCCGTCCGCCCCTGCGGCAGCACGCTGTAGCCCTGGTTCTCAAGGATCTGACGCAGCGCCTGGTACCGCTCGGCGTCGCGAGCAATCACGATCGCGTGGCGGGCGTCGGCGTTCTGCACGCCCGCGGCGAGAATCGGCACCACCCGCTCGGAGCCCGCGAAGGACTCGGTCGGCTGCGCTGCGCCAAGCGCCAGCGCCGCCTCGATCTGCACGCGGCGGTTGGGGTACCGCAGCGCCTCGGTCAGCGGGCGGGCATCGCCGAGGCCCGACCACAGCTGCCGCCCGCCCGCGATCTGTGCAAGCCCCGCGATCGCCCGACGCGCCAGCGGCGTGTCGCGATCGGCCGTGGCGCGAGCCAGGACCATCTGCAATGGGCGCACGCCCGCCGCGATGCCGAAGTACTCCGCATCGCGTCGATCGCTCGGGTAGGTCGGGTTCTCGTACCCCTCGGCACTATCGATCTCGCGCGAGTGGTTCGCCGCGACCCAAAGGGCGACCACCGCCGGGTCGGCCGAGCCGATCGACAGGGCACGCTCGGCCGATCGCATCGCCATCGCCTCGTGGAAGACCTCGGTCCGAACAGGCAACGGCACAAGCCCCGCGCCCGCGTCGTAGTCCCACACAAGCTGGAAGTCCTCGCCGGGGAACGAGGTCAGGTCCTCACGCTCGGCGTAGTACCCCTCGGCGAGCGCCGCATAGAGGTTCGCCGGGTCGCCCGCGCCCGAACCCACCCCGAGCCGATCGAGCGCGCGGTCCGCGGCACGGTCCACCGCGTCCACGCTCGACCGCGACTTGACCAGCGCGATCGCCGGCGCCGACGCCCGGTACGGGATCAGGCCCAGCGTCTCAATAACCTGCTCTTGCTGCGCGGCGCCGAGCTCGGGCAACGCCTCGGAAAGCGGCGCGACGGCCTGACGGCCCATGTCAACGAGCACACCCCGCGCCTCGGCACGGAGCAGCGGCTGCTCGATCTGCAGCAACGCCTCGAGCAGCTGGGGCACGGCGTACTCGCCCGCCTCGATCAACCGCTCCCGCGCAAGACGCTTCCCACGCAGGTTGCCCGTGAGCATCTCGATGTTCTTGGCGACCTCGTCGGCGTTGCGCGCCCGGTCGAGCTTGCCGCGTTGGTACAACGCCGCGAGGTCGGCGGCCGTCTCACTGAGCTCGCCGACGCTGTCCCGTCGGGCGACCCGAGCGACCGCGTCGGTGAAGCGGGCGAGCTCGCCCGAGTCGTCGACCATCTGGGTGAACTGCTCGGCGGTCAGCCCGCTCGAGAGCAGCTGCTGGCCCAGCGCGTTGGCGATGTCGTGCCGGGCGATGAGCACGAAGTGCACGAAGTCCTGGAGCGTCTCGAGCTCGGACCGCTCGGCGAGGGCCCGCTCGGCGGCGGCGTCCTGGGCGACGGCGGTCGGCACGGCCGACGCGAGAGGGCCCGCGACAGCCGCCGCGGCGAGCAGCCGGGCAAGGGGGGTGCGAAGGGCAGGCGTGCGGTAGGCGGGGGTGGTTCGCACCGGGCAACTCCTAGGGCGATGGCAGCGTGCAACACGCGGCGGTTCTCAGACCGCCGGACCGTGGGCACCGGCGACGACAGGCAGCACCCCTGCCAACCCCGGCAGCGGGCCCCATCGGGCGGGTCGCACTGTATCGGAGGCCCGTTCCGGGCGTCAATCGACGCCGCGCCCCAAACGCATCCCGACCTATTCCCCGCGTTGCCCCTGTTCGCCACGACAGACGCCCCCGCATCGCCACCCACGCCGCCCAGCGGGCCGCACGCGCCCAGAACCGGCCACGCCCGATCGCGGGAGCCCTTGGAGACAATTTCATCCGATCACGCCTTCCAACCGGATTCTCCCGCCGCAGGCGTCAAGACGCGCCTCGGACGGACCGATCACCACCTCGGCAAGAGGCCACTGACCCCGGGCGCAACCGCGCGGACGCCCACCCTCCATTCGTGCCGAGGAATCCCCCTATGTCGCTCGACAACAAAGACGTCCTGACGACCGGAGAGGTCGCCAAGATCTGCAACGTTGCCCCGCGCACCGTGTCGAAGTGGTTCGACTCGGGCCAGCTCGCGGGATACCGCATCCCCGGCTCGAAAGACCGGCGGATCCCCGTCAATGAACTCGTCAAGTTCATGAAGAAGCACAACATCCCGCTCGACGGCGTCACCTCCGGACGCACCCGCGTCCTCATCGTTGACGACGAGCAGGAAGTCGTGGACGTGCTCACCAAGGTCCTCGGCGAACAGACCTCCTACGAAGTCCACTCGGCGACCAGCGGCTTCCAGGCCGGCATGGAGTGCGAGCGCCTCCGCCCCCACGTCGTGCTCCTCGATCTGCACCTCGACGACATGGACGGTCGGGAGATCGCCGCCTTCATCCAGTCCAGCGAGCACCTGACGATGACCCGCATCATCGGCATGAGCGGCAAGCTCACCGACGGGCAAGCCATGGGCCTCCGCTCGGCCGGCTTCGACTCGTTCCTCCGCAAGCCCTTCCAAGTCCGGCAGGTCGTCGAGGCGATCGAGCAGGCATCGAGCCTCGTGCACTAACGCAACGCACAACCAACCCCCAAGCGCAACGCCGACCCGGCCCATTGCCAGGTCGGCGTTGTTCGCTTTGCCGGATGCATCGCGTGAAAACGCGACGGCCCCCTACTTCAGCTCGCCCGTGATCTCGCCCATGATCCGCGCGAGGATGTCGCGAGCCGCACCAAGATCGCGGCGATCGATCATCTCCGTCACCGTGTGGATGTACCGCGTGCCCACGGTGATGCCGACGGCCCGTGCGCCGGCCGCCGCCTGCTGGGCCGCGGCGCCGTCCTGTCCACCCGCCGCCAGGATCGTCCGCTGGTAGGTGATGCGATGCTTCTTCGCGAGCTTCTCGACCTCGGTCACCAGGCCGTGGTCGGAGATGAACGAGCCGTCCTTGATGTGCAGGCCGAAGCCCTTGCCGTGCGTCGTGACCGCCTCGGCCTTGGGCACGCCCGGCGTGTCGCACGCGAGCGTGACATCGATGCCGATGCCGATGTCCGGCTTGACCGCGAACGACGCGGTCTTCGCGCCACGCAGCCCGACCTCTTCCTGCGTGGTGAACGCGACCACGATCTCGTTGGCATGACCGATGCCCAGGCGATCGAGCTCGCGCACCGCCTCGATGCCGAGCCAGCACGCCACGCGGTTGTCCATCGCCTTGGACACGAGCTTGTCGCCCATCTCGACGAACGGCTCGTGCATGACGACGTAGTCGCCGATCTGGAAGTGCTTGTTGACCTCGCGTGCCGACATGCCTGTGTCGACGAAGAACTCCTTGACCTCGGGCACCTTGGTGCGCTCGTCGGGCGACGAGATGTGGATCGGCCGACCGCCGGGGTTCATCACGCCGACATGGTCGCCCGACTCGCCGCAGACCAGCACGCGGCGCGAGAACAGGTTCCGCGCATCGAAGCCGCCCGCGGGGTTCAGGAACAGGTACCCGTTGTCATCGATCGACGAGATGTAAAACCCGATCTCGTCCATGTGGCAGAGCAGCATGGTCGTCTTGGGTGCGGTCT
>CAYQAD010000024.1:0-15970 GCA_964415125.1 uncultured Phycisphaeraceae bacterium
TGCGAGATCGCCGACGAGCTCGAATCCAAGCTCGGCAAGAATCCGACGCCGACAAAGCTGGAGTCCACTGTCCGCGCTCTGCTCAAGCGGCTCGTGAAGGAGCACAAGCGCGTGCTGTTCGCGGGCGACAACTACAGCGACGAGTGGCACGCCGAGGCCGAGGCGCGTGGTCTTCCGAACCTGCGGACGAGCGTCGAGGCGTTGCCGCGGATTGGCGACCGCAAGGCGGTCGCGATGTTCAAGAAGTTCAAGGTGCTCAGCAAGGCCGAAATCGAGAGCCGCCAGAACACGTACATCGAGAAGTACGTCATGGAGCTGTTCATCGAGGCCAAGACGCTCGCGACGATCGCGAGCACGCGTGTGCTGCCCGCCTCGCTTCGCTACCAGGCGGAGATCGCCGAGGCGGTCGGCGCGACCGAGGCCGTCGACGTCGATTCGAGCGACACCCGGAGCTTGCTCGAACGCATCGCCGAGCTCACCTCGTCGCTCACGCGGAGCATCGACGCCCTGCGCAGCGTCGCGGGCGCCGAGCCCTCGGGCTCGCCCGTCAAGCAGGCGGAGTACGTGCGCGACGAGCTGATTCCCGCGATGAACGCAGTGCGCGAGACGTGCGACGACCTCGAAGAACTCGTGTCGGCCGACCACTGGCCGATGCCCACATACGCGGAGCTGATCGCGCTGACGTAGCTCAGCACCGATCCGCTCGGGCGTGTGGCCCCGTAGCTCAGCGGTCTAGAGCTGGCGACTCATAATCGCTCGGTCCCCGGTTCGAATCCGGGCGGGGCTACATGCGCGCGTGCTGCTTCGAGAGGGCGTTCGGTGGTGCGTGATTCGGCAAGACGCACAAGCGTTTGCAATTTAGCGCTCGATTCGGATCGCCTCGCCGGCGAGTCCCGGGCCGAAGGCGATGCCCACGAGGTGCTTGAAGCTGGTCTCGCGGGCGAGCGCGTCGAGCACGAACATGAGTGTGGCGGAGGACATGTTGCCGTGCTCGGTCAGCACGCGGCGTGATGCCGATGTGTCGCTCGGCCCAAGGCCCAGCGCCTCGGCGGCGGCGTCGATGATGTGCGGGCCTCCCGGGTGGATCGCCCACGCGTCGACGTCGTCGATCTCGAGGCTTGCCTGGCTGAGCCACTCGGCGAGCCATGCCCGAGTGTGCTCGCGGATCGCCTTGGGCACGTCCCGGCCGAGCACCATCTCGAAGCCGTGGTTGCCGATGCGCCACTGCATCAGGTCGCGGGTGTCGGGCCACAGCATCGAGGATGTCGACACCAGCCTGCCCACGGCGTTCTTGCCCGCCGCGTCCCTTGGCTCTTTCTGGCTGACCACGCACGCGCCGGCGCCGTCGGCGAACAGCGCGTTGACGATGTCGCGTTCTGGCGTGTCCGCGTGCTGGAGATGGATCGAGCAGATCTCGACGCAGCAGACCAGCACGCGCGCACGAGGGTCTTGGCTCGCGAGGGCAGCCGCGGCTCGGAGCGCGTTGATCGCGGCGTGGCATCCCATGTAGCCGACGTGCGTGCGCTGCGTGGCCGGGGACAGAGCGAGCCGCTCGATGAGCGTGATGTCAACCCCTGGCGCTTGAAAGCCCGTGCACGATGCGGTGACGAGGTGCGTGATGTCGCCGCTCGAGACTCCGGCGTCCGCGAGGGCGGAGGCGGAGGCGGTGGCCGCGAGATCGGCGGCGGCATGGTGGTAGAGGCGCATGCGTTCTGCGGTCGTGGGCAGATCGGGCCGGTCGTAGAACCATGGGCCGTTGTCATTGGTTACCGCGAGCGACCGATTGCGTACGCCCGCTCTGCTGAACACCGATCGAACCCGTCCGCGCCGCGCCTCGTCGCCAGCAGCGATCACGCCGAGTTCGACGATGCGATCTTGCGGCCAGGCGGATGGCGGCAACGCGGTCCCGATCGGACCGAGCCAGACATCCCCCGACACAACGCTGGGCGAGCCGGTCACGCGGTTCCCCATCGCGTGCGTCTCCCGGACGCGGCGGCCGCGACGCCCAAGGCCGCGTGCGTCGGGAGCAGTCGCAGCAGCGCCCCGAACGCTCGTGGCCGATGGACGAGAGCCGCGACGACGGCGCACCGGCGCTGTGACGGGCGCAGCAATTGCTCAAGCGCCGCGGGCCAGGTTGGCGCCGCCGCGGCGTCCTTGAGGCGGACGAGGACGTGCGGGGTGACCGCGTCGCCCGCTGCGAGTGCCCAGCCCATGCCTTCGCCCGTGATCGGCTCGACGAACCGGGCGGCATCCCCGACGCGAAAGACCGCGCCGCACTGCGCGGGCTGGCGGACTCTGACGGGTGGCACGCCCCGAAAACGAGTCCTCGTCGCAACGTTTCGCGGAAGTCCCAACATCTCGAGAAGGCCCGCGAGCATCGCGGCGCCGCCAGCCTCGGCGCGCATCGCGCTGGTCTTCACGGCGGCGGCGAGGGTCAGGCGGCCGTCGGCGAGGGGAGCCGCACCGAGGTAGCCATGGGACGAGACGGCCATGCGCAGCTCGGGCGACGCGAGAAGCCGTGCACCATCGTCGAGCATCGCGCCGAGTCCGACGTAGGGCGTGGCCCTTCCCTCGGTCGACCCGCGGTGCGAAGCCAGGCCTGCGGCGTCGACGATCGTGCGCGCGGCCACGCGGACGGACTCGGCCTTGCGGGCGAGTGTCACAGCCTGATCGCTCTCGTGCGGGGTCTCATTGATCGTGGCGCTGCACGCGTCGGCAAAGACGACGCCCGCTTCGACAGCCTGCCGCACGAGTACGTCGTCCATCTGCTCGCGCGAGACGGTCCGCATGGTGCCCGTCGAGAACGAGCGCGTCGCGACTGGCGTGGACAGCGTGACGTGCGGGAGGCCGATGGTGTCGAGCTGCGACAACGCACCGAGGGCGTCGAGCGTGTCCAGCGCCATCGGGCCCAGGCAGCAGCCGCAAACCTTGCCACGCGGGAACGGCGCCCGGTCGACGAGCAGGACCTCGGCGCCGGCCTCGGCGAGCCGGCGGGCGGCGACGCTCCCGCCCAGGCCTGCGCCGATGACGACGACGTCCCATCGACGATCGATCGAGTGAAGGCCCGTCACGCCACACCCGCCGCAGCGTCGGCTCGCCACTCGAGGGTCATGCGGAAGGGGAAGGCCCTGCGGATCCGCGGCGTCGTCAGGCCGGCCCCGGCGGCGAGCCGCCCGAGGTCTTGCTGCGACAACGCTGCCCGGTACGACCGCACGGCGTCGACGTGCACAACGTGCGAGCGCGTCACGATGCGGGGGACGACGATCGACGCGGCGAGCCCGGCACCACAGCGCCGAAGATCGTTGACGAGCAAGACCCGCCTCGTCGCAGCAGCCAGGCGTGCGAACAAGGCCGCGACGTCGGCATTGTCGAGATGGTGCAGAAACAGTGTGCACATGACCACGTCGGCCTCGGGCAGGGCGTCTCGCAGCGCATCCGCCACCTCGAACCGCGACGCGACGCCTGCTTCGTGAAAACGCTGCTCCGCGACGTGCGCCGCGTGCGAGCTCACGTCGACACCGCGAACGGTAACCCGCTTGCCAGCTGCCTCCAGATGCCGGGCGACCGCGAGGGACACGTCGCCCGAGCCGGCGGCGACGTCGAGCATCGTGACCTCAGGCAGGTCGTGGGTGGCGCGAAGTGCTTGTTTACACAGGCTCCGATGGGCCATCGAGATGCGGTTGAGTCTCGCAAGCCCGCGGAGTGCGGCCGTGTGCTCGGCGGGCGGCAACGCGGGGTCGTCCATCAGTTCGGGCACGATGTGGCGGGCTGAGAGCACGTCTCGAGTCTACCGGTGAGGGTTCGGCGGACCACGGCCCGGGCGATGCGGGTAACAGAATCGAGGTGAGTCCCGCGGTGCCCGGCGGACTGGGCGGGCGGCGTGGGACGCGCCTTGGGGTTCTTGCTACGCTGAACAGGACCAACGGAGGTTTTATGCTTCGATACATTGCGCTCGCGGCCGCGTGCGTGCTGCCCGGCGAGCTCACGCTCGCGCAGACCACGCCGACGGCCTTCACCAACGCCCGCATCATCACGATCGCGGGCGAAACGATCGACAGCGGAACCCTCGTTGTCCAGGATGGCAAGATCGTCGCTGTCGGCAGCGATGCGGACGGCGGCGCACGCGTGCCGGATGGCGCTGAGGTGTACGACGCGGCCGGCCTGACGATCATGCCCGGTCTGGTGGACACGCACTCGCACATCGGGGGCGTCGGGGCCGCCGACGGGTCGGGGCCGATCCAGCCCGGCGTCCGCGTGTTTGATTCGATCAACCCGCGGTCGAGCGGGTTCAAGCGTGCACTCGCCGGCGGGCTCACGACGCTGAACATCATGCCGGGCTCGGGCCACCTCTCATCGGGCCAGACCGTCTACGCGAAGCTGCGGTGGGCCAACGGCGCACCGGTCTCGGTCGACGACATCGCGATTCGCGACGACGCCGGCGAGATGATGGGCGGCCTGAAGATGGCCAACGGCACCAACTCGATCCGCACGGGCGGCGCGAACGGCTTCCCGGGCACGCGGGGCAAGTCGGCGTACCTGGTCCGAGAGCGATTCCTCAAGGCCCAGGAGTATCGCGACGCGATCGAGCGCGCGGGCGACGACCCATCCAAGCTTCCCGCCCGCGACCTGGGGCTGGAGGCGCTCGTCGAGGTCATGGCGGGCACACGGATCGTGCATCACCACACGCACCGTGCCGATGACATCATGACGGTGCTCCGGCTCGCCGATGAGTTTGGGTTCCGCGTCGTGCTCCACCACGTGTCCGAGGCGTGGGTGGTGGCCGACGAGATCGCCGCGTACGAAGGTGTCGACGGGCCGGACGGCACGCCCTGGGGCGCGCCATGCTCGATCATCTTGATCGACTCGCCGGGCGGCAAGCTGGAGGCGGCGAGCCTCATCCTCGAGACCGGCGGCGTGCTCGAGAAGGCTGGCGCGCAGGTCGCCATCCACACCGATGACTGGATCACCGATTCGAGGCTGTTCCTGCGGTACGCGGCGCTCGCCGTGCGCGCGGGCATGTCACGCGAGGCGGCGCTCCGCGCGCTCACCATCGAGGGGGCGAGGATGCTCGACCTTGGTGATCGTGTCGGCTCGCTTGAAGCGGGCAAGGACGCGGACTTCGTGATCCTCAACGGCGACCCGCTCGCGCTCGACACGCGGGTACTCCAAACGTGGGTCGAGGGCGAGCTCGCATTCGACCTGTCCGACGAGGGCGATCGCTTGTACGCCGAGGGCGGCTTCGGCGCCGGCCACGACATCCAGCCGTACTTCTGCTGCTACGACCATCTCATCCAGGGAGACAACCATTGAAGCTCTCGATCCGAAACATCTGTGCGTGCGTGAGCGCTCTTGCCCTGCCAGTGGTCGCGTTTGGGCAGGTCGCGGTGCTCGCCGACCGTCTTCACACGGTCAGTGGGCCGGTGATTTCTGAGGGCGTTGTTCTGGTCGATGCCGAGGGCATCATCACCGCCGTCGGGTCGGCGGCAGACGTGGCG
Source organism: uncultured Phycisphaeraceae bacterium (assembly GCA_964415125.1). Lineage (GTDB taxonomy): Bacteria > Planctomycetota > Phycisphaerae > Phycisphaerales > UBA1924 > CAYQAD01. The sequence continues at coordinate 5,496 of CAYQAD010000024.1, forward strand.
ATTCCCGATGGCTACGCGGTCTTCGAGGCGGCGGTGGTCACGCCCGGCCTGATCGACGGCCGCTCGACCGTCGGCCTGACGGGCATGCTCAACGGTGAGGACCAGACGCACGATCAGGACATGCTCGAGCGCTCGTCGCCGATCCAGCCGGAACTCAGCGCGGTCGACGCCTACAACCCGCTTGAGCCGCTCGTCGCCTACTTGCGTTCCTTCGGCATCACCACGGTGCACACGGGGCACGCGCCGGGTGAACTGATCTCAGGACGCACCGCGATCATGAAGACGACGGGCACGACCGTTGCCGATGCGCTGGTGCGCGGCGATGTCGCCGTTGCGGCGACACTCGACCCCAGGGCACTCAAGTCCGGCAGCACGGCCCCGGGGACGCGCGGCAAGGCTGTGGCGATGCTCCGGCAGGAGCTGATCAAGGCACGTGAGTATCAACAGAAAGTCGACGCGGCCGAGGACGACAAGCCGGTCGCTCGGGATCTGCGTCTTGAGGCGCTCGCGGGCGTGCTCGCGGGGGACCATCCGCTGCTGTTGACGGTCGATCGTGCCCAGGACATTGATTCGGCGCTGCGGCTCGCCGAGGAGTTTGGTTTCGAGCTCTGGCTCGATTCGTGCGCTGAGGGTCCGCTCGTCGCCGAACGCATCGCGGCCGCGGATGTGCCGGTGTTTCTGCACCCGGCGATGGCTCGCCCGTGGGGCGAGATGCGCAACGCGAGCATGCGGTCGGCGGCCGACCTTGCCGATGCCGGCGTCGTGGTTTCGATGCAATCGGGGTATGAGGGCTACGTGCCGAAGGTGCGTGTGGTGCTCTTCGAGGCCGCGGTCTACGCGTCGCGCGGCTTCGGCCGCGAGCGTGCGCTCGAGGCTCTCACCATCACGCCGGCGCGCCTTCTCGGTATCGACGACCGGGTCGGCTCGATCGAGGTCGGCAAGGACGGCGATCTGGCGCTCTACGACGGCGACCCGTTCGAGTACACCTCGCACTGCATCGGCGTCTTCATCGAGGGCCAGCTGGTCAGCTCCGACACTCGATAACGCGGCTCGCCGCGGCAGCGCGCAGAGCTATCCCGCGTGGGCGTGAGAGCAAGGCGCGGGGCGGCCTGGGTCGTACGCTCCCGAGCTGGTGTCAGCCGGATCGTAGAGCCTTGCGATCGCGGTGTTGCCGCTGCACGGCGCGGGCGGGCTGATGTTGAGGTAGGTATCGGGGCGTGGAGGGCTTGCGTTGACGGTCATCATCGCGATGTGGTCGGGGCCGCGAAACATCTCGACGGCCATGATGCGGTCGTGGGACGCGCGGGGCGACACTCGCGTGGTGGACGAGCCGCTGTATGCGCACTACCTCCGCGCCACTGGTCTGGACCACCCAGGCGCCGACGAGGTGATCGCCCATGGCCAGACGCATCTGCCCGCGGTGATCGCCGGGCTTTCGTCGCCGCAGCCGGGCGACCCCGCGATCGTGTACCAGAAACACATGGCGCACCACGTCCTTCCGGGCATGGATCTGGCGTGGGCGGCGGGCGTCCGAAACGCGATGCTCATCCGCGAGCCGCGTGAGATGCTCACGTCGCTGCTCGCGGTGCTTCCGAACGCGGACCTCCACGCGACTGGGCTGCCGGCGCAGATCGATCTGCTGGAAAGGCTCGGCAGCGTGCCGGTGGTCGACTCGCGGGACGTTCTGGACAATCCGCCGGGCACGCTCCGGGCGCTGTGCGAAGCGGTCGGGGTGCCCTACACCGATCGGATGCTGTCGTGGGCACCCGGCCCGCGCGAGACGGACGGCGTCTGGGCGAAGCACTGGTACGCAAGCGTGCATGCGTCGACGGGATTCGTTCCGTATCGGCCCAAGCAAGCGCAGGTTGCGCCGCGTCACATGCCGCTGCTTCGGCAGTGCGAGGCGTTGTACGCGCGTTTGTGCGAACACCGAGTCATGTGCGCCGCGTCCTTGGCGTCGGAGGGTGATGGTCGTGCTCCAGAAGGCTGATCCGCGCAACGCAGAGATCATCGTCAATGTCAACGGCGTGCTCACGCCGCGCGCCGAGGCTCGCGTGAGCCCGTTCGATTCGTCCGTCCAGAACGGCGACGCGGTCTGGGAAGGGCTCCGCGTGTACAACGGCACGATCTTTCGGCTCGCCGAGCACCTCACGCGCCTCCGGCGTTCGGCGATGGCACTTGCCTACGCCGACATCCCGAGCGACGACACGATGCGACGCGAGATTGCGCGCACGCTCGAGGCCAACGGGATGACCGACGGCGTGCATATCCGCCTGACGCTCTCGCGCGGAGAAAAGTACACGTCCGGCCTTGACCCTCGGATCAACACGATGGGCAGCACCCTTATCGTGCTCGCCGAGCACAAGCCGCCGGTGTACGACAAGGCGGGCATCACGCTGAAGACCTCGGCCCATCGCCGGCCTCCCGCGGACGTGCTCGATCAGAAGATCCACTCGTGCAACCAGCTCACGTCCATCCTCGCGAAGCTCGAAGCGACAGCCGCCGGCGCCGACGACGCGCTCATGCTCGACACCCGGGGGTTCGTTGCGGAGACCAACGCGACGCACCTGTTCTTCGTTGAAGACGGCACCGTCCGCACGCCCACCACGGCCGCCTGCCCAGAGGGCATCACCCGCTCGGCGGTCATCGCGATCTGCCGAAAGCACGCCCTGCCGATCGAAGTGACCGATCTCACGCTCGCCGAGGCCTACCGGGCCGACGAGGTCTTCTGCACCGGCACGATGGGCGAGCTCGCGCCGGTCGTCGAGATCGACGGCCGCGCGATCAGAGGCGGCGCGGAAGGCCCCATCACCGCGCGGCTCTCGAAGCTCTTCTCCGACCTGACGGCGAGGGAGGGCGAGGCGATCGTCGCCGTGTAGCTCGTTGGCCTGCCCAGCGATGCGTCATCTTGAAGCACGTCCTCCGAGACGGCGATGTCCGGCCAGAGCCGTGCGAGCGTGAGATGAAGCCCCGTCCCAGCCGATGATGTTGAGAGAGACCATGCCGCGACACCCCCACCGCTTTATCGCGCTCCTCGCGCTCGCCTGCCTCGGTGTGCATCGATCACCCGCGGCGGCGCAGGTCGCGACATCGGACGCTGCCCAGCAATTCGCAGGCATCCCCGTGCCCAACCTCGATCCGTCGTTCACGTGGCTCGACGACCACAGTCTGCTTTCGAGGCTCGATGGTGAAGGGGGGGCGGTGGAGTTCCGGGTCACGGACGCCCGCACCGGCACCCATCGCCCGGCACTCGATAGCCGGAAACTCGCGAAGGTCCTGGCTCAACACCTCGGTCGGGCCGTTGAGGCCTCGAGCCTCCCGATCACCCGGGTCGGCGTCGCGGACGGGCGGCTGATCGCCCTCGTGGAGCCCGAGTTTCGGGCCTTCGAGATCACGCAGGACGGCGAGGGTGCCTCGCCGATGCCGCTTGAGGAGGCGAGCCCCTTCCTTGTTCCCACGGGTCGACGCGACGTGCCCGGCAGCGGGCGGACGTCTGTGCAACTGGTCAACCGCCTTGCGAGCGAGGTCCGCATCTTCTGGCTGAGCGGCGGTCGCCGGCATCCCTACGGCACACTCGCGCCGGGCGAGTCCCGTCGCCAGGGCACGGTCGTTGGGCATGCGTGGATCGCCGTCGACGACGAGCAGCGCGAGTACGGCGTCTTTGTCGCCGAGGAAGCGCCCGCGATCGTGCTCATCCACCCGGGGTCCCGACGGACCGATCGCGACACGCGTGACACCTCGCCGCCGGCGGGCGACGATCCTCGCGACTGGGACGCACTGGTCGAAGACCACAACGTGGTGCTTCGCCATCGGACAACGAACGCGACGCGCCAGATCACGTTTGATGGATCGCCGGACGATTACTTCCGCGACACACTGTATTGGTCGCCGGACGGCACGAAGCTGCTCGCGACACGAACCCGGCCCGCCGAGCCGCGCACCGTCCACATCGTCGAGTCGTCGCCGCGCGATCAGCGGCAGCCGAAGCTGCGGTCATTTGCGTACCGAAAGCCGGGCGACGACATCGACCACCACCGGCCGGTGCTGGTTTCGATCGACCCGGCATCCGGCGAGGCCGAGGCTGTCGAGATCGCCGACGAGCTGTTCGCCAAACCTTGGTCGCCCTTCGGCGATGTGACGTGGCGCACGGACGGTTCCGAAGTCATCGTCTCGTACATCGAGCGTGGGCATCGGATCGCTCGCATCATCGGTATCAATGCGGCGTCGGGTGACGCTCGGGTGCTCATCGATGAGGCGCCCGCGACGTTCTTCGACTACGCGCACAAGATGCACTTCGAGCCGATTCGCGAGATGCGCGAGGCTGTGTGGATGAGCGAGCGGTCGGGATGGAACCACCTCCATCGCTTCGATCTCGCCACCGGCGAGCATCTTGGGCCGATCACATCGGGCGCATGGGTGGTGCGCGGCGTTGAGCGGGTGGACCACGAGCGGGAGGAGATCTGGTTCCGCGCGATGGGCGTCTTCCCGGATCAGGACCCCTACCACGTCCATTTCGGCCGGGTTGGCTTCGATGGCGATGGACTGACGTGGCTGACGCGTGCGAACGGCACGCACTCGGTGCGCTACTCACCCGGCGGGGACTACCTGGTCGCCCGCCACTCTCGAGCCGACCTCGCACCCGTCCACGAGCTCCGACGAGCGACCGATGGCAGCCTGATCGCAGAGCTTTCGCGTGCCCAGACCAGCCCGCTTGCGTCCGCCGGTTGGCGCCCGCCGGAGGTCTTCTGCGCGAAGGGACGGGACGGCCGGACCGACATCTGGGGCTTGATCTTCACGCCGACGGATTTCTCGCCCGACAAGTCCTATCCGGTCGTCGAGCAGATCTACGCGGGTCCGCATGGACATCACGTGCCGAAGGCGTTCTCAAGATGGCACCGTGGCGCGCGAGAGCTCGCGGAACTCGGGTTCGTCGTAGTCCAGATCGACGGCATGGGAACGAACTGGCGCAGCAAGGCCTTCCACGATGTCGCGTGGAAGAACCTCGCCGACGCGGGATTCCCAGACCGGATCGCCTGGATGCGGCAGGCCGCGGCGACGCGCCCGTGGATGGACCTTCAGCGGGTTGGCATCTTCGGCGGGTCGGCGGGCGGGCAGAACGCGATGGCGGCGCTGCTGCATCACAACGACTTCTACAGAGTCGCGGTCGCCGACTGCGGCTGCCACGACAACCGGATGGATAAGGTCTGGTGGAACGAGCTTTGGATGGGCTGGCCGATCGATGAGGCGGCCTACGACGCGTCGTCGAACGTTGTTCACGCGGGCAAGCTCGACGGCGAGCTGCTGCTGATCGTCGGCGAGCTCGATTCCAACGTCGACCCCGCCTCGACGATGCAGGTCGTCGACGCGTTAATCCGTGCGGACAAAGACTTCGACATGCTCGTGATCCCCGGCGTTGGACATGGTGCCGGCGGCTCGCCGTACGGTCGGCGACGCACGCTCGACTTCCTCGTCGAGCACCTCAAGACGCGATAACGACGACAGTCCAGACGGCGGTCGCCAAGAGTCACAACGCGGGCGCACCGTGACTTGCTCAAACTGTCGGCAGGTGCCCGTTCCCATTACCGCGTCAGTCGGTCAGAAAGTTCAGCTCGGCGAGGGAAGCCATCGTGTCGGTGCCGACGCCTCCGGTTGCCACGATCGTGAGATATCTCCCGCGCGCGGGTGCATCGAACGTAATGGTGTGCGGGCCTCGGCTTCGGGGGAAATCACCCCTGCGCATCAGCGCGCCCTTGCCATCTGGGACCGAACTCAGGTAGACCTCATAGCCCGTGATAATGCCGTTGGGGTTGCCGTCCTGGCGAGGCAGGCACTCGATGCCTGTGAGCTGCACGTTTGAGCCGAGGTCGATTGTCAGCGTGTACGGGTACGCGGGGCTCTCGGTCTTCCACGCGGAGTGCCACACCGTCGACGGGTTGCCGTCGAGCACCTGGGCCGCCTCATACCCCGCCTCGAAGCTGGACGCGGTGATGGTCGCGCGCTCCTTGAGCAGCTCGGCCTCCCCCTTGAAGAGCGAGCGGACAATCTCGACTGCCGTCTCCACTTTGGGCGCGAAGGCGTCGGTCTCCATGTACCGCTGGATGCTGTGCAGCAGCAGCCGTGCCTCGGGACGTTCTTCAAGATCGGACACGAGGTCGACACCCGAGATCAGCAGCCTGCCCGGTCCGACCCGCACCTCGAAGAGCATCGCCAGATCGCGATTGGTCACCCAGTCGTCGATGATGCGGACGATGGGCTCTGGCTCGTGGCCGAACGGTGCGAGTGAGATCGCGTTGGAGTGGCTCATCGCGTCCCACCACTGCCAGTTCGAGTGGTACTCCGTCGGAAAGTGCGCGAGCGCTGGATGTGTCGGGTCGCACAGGATGCCGAGCGTGTGCGGGAGCTGGCCGTTGGTCCACGCGGTGTTCCAGAAGATGCTGGAGAAGCCGACGCCGACCTCGCCCCCCATGCCGCGACGGATGGTGCCCTTCTCGATGGTCAGCAGGACCGTGCCGCCTTCGGCGAGGCGCTTTGCCGCGGTTTCATCGAGTGTGCGCGCGATGAGCACGCCTTGCCCGACCTCGGGCAGGTGCTGCGGGTACACCCAGAAATCCCAACCATTGACGAACCCTGCCACGTCAACCTCAAGCCGGAACTGTGCGGGTTCTTTGACTTCGAACGATTCGCGGAAGGTGCCGAGAGTCTGGCCGTTGCCCCATGAGATGCGCGAGGTGGGCAACGCGCCTCGCCGGACGATGCCGCCGCCGGCATCGAGCACGCGCCAGGTCGGCGTGACGCTCTCGAGTTCCGTCCGGCCGTAGTGCGCCACCTCGATGACGCACTCAATGATTTCGTCGCTCGTAAAGACGTGCTTCGGGAGCCGCGCCAGCGGCACGGTCTCGTTGGAGAATTGCCGAAACTCTTCGGGCGATATGTAGCCCTTCTCGTCCCAGAAAGGATCGAGTATGCCGACGAGCGCGGTGCCCTGCCCGGGGAAGTCGCGCAGGTCGAGCAGCTGGAAGCCGCCGAAGCCGACCGTCCGCAGCGCCGCCTCGATATCGGCCTTGTAGCACAAGGCCTGCAGTTTGCCAGACGCGCGCACGTAGTCGTCCGCGAGGTGGAGCAGGCCACGCGCTTCGAGGCTGTCGCGGAAGATCTCGAAGTTGGTCGCCTTGAGCACGCCGTCGTACTTCGGGATCTCGTCGAAGTTCGGGTAGACGCACCACTGCCCCACTTCGTGGCTGACGACGGGCGCGCTGAGCTCGGCCATCTTCGCGCCCCAGTCGTAGTCCGATCGGGGCGGCTCGCGGTTGATGATGCTGTTGAGGTTGGCGTTCCACCCTTGGATGCGTGTGCCGTGGTAGATGTTGTGGAAGTCGTTGCCGGGTACGATGGGCCAGCCGGCGCCGGCGGTGTACAGCCGACGCGAGTCCCTTGCCGTCCAGTGCTTGACGTACTCGGCGAGGAATGCCTTGTGGTTCTCGCCGTGCGGCTCGTTGCCGTAGGTCATCAGGCAGAGCGACGGGTGGTTGCCGTACTCCGTGACCATGCGCTCGCTCTCTTCGTAGACCCACCGGTCGATCGGTTTGCCCGAGCCGATGTCGCCGGCCCACGCCGAGGCCTCAACCTGGAAGTAGAAGCCCATCCGATCCGCGGCCTCGAAGGCGGCCCGGGGCGGGCACCACGAGTGGAAACGGATGTGATTCAGCCCATGCTCCTGGGCGATCCGGATGAGGCGCTCCCAAGGTTCCACGCTCGTCGGCGGATACCCGGTCTTCGGGAACACCGCGCACTCCAGCGTGCCCCGCAAAAACAGCGGCCGATCGTTGATCCAGAGACTCTTCTCGGTGGCGCGGATGTCGCGCATGCCGAAGGTGCCGGTCCATCGATCGGCCCCGGTCTCCGAGCCAAGGTCGACGGTCAGCTCGTACAGGTTTGGCGCAAACTCATCCCACAGCAGCACCTCATCGCCCAGCGAGTACGTCAGGCTGAACGTGTTGCCGTCCGCCGCGATCTCCACCTCGGTTGTCATTCGCTCGATCACGGCCCCCGCCTCGGGGTGGATGACACGCGCCGAGACGCCGACGGTGGCGCGATGGGTCTTCGGCGTGATGTTTGAGAGGGCGATCTCGAGCCGCACGCGCTTGCCCGCAACGTCCGGGAAGATCGCCACGTTCTCGACCGAGATCGGTGAGCGCCGGACGAGCTTGAGGTCGCCGACGATGCCGTTCCAGTTGCTCTGCGTGTTGTCGGAAACGCTGTGGGCGTTGATGCCGACGCCGATGTCCTTCACGCGATTGTCGACGCGGATGGTGAGCGTGTTGGTGCCCGGCTCGAGCACGTCGCCGAGCTGGTAGCGGTGCGGGACGCCCAGCGCGTCGCGTTGGGCGATGCGTGTCTCGTTGACCCACAGCTGCGTCTCCCAGTGCGGCCGCTCAAGCACAAGCGTGATGTTCGAGCCCACCCAGTCCGCGGGCACGTCAATCCGCTTCTGATACCACGCCGGCCCGACGTAGTGGTAGTCCGAGACCAACCAGAACGGGAAACGGAAGTCCTCGTCACCGAGGTAGGGCTTGTAGTTCTCGTCGTCCAACCACGATTCGCCGGGCCCGTACTCCTTCCAGATCGTGGCCGTAAACTCGGTGTCGGGGCCCACGCGATTGCCCTTTCGCTGCTCGGGCATGGAGCCGGGCAGCTTGATGGAATCGGCGAGTTCGCGAGCGAACCAGCGCTCCTCGATGCCCACGTCCGCCTCGTCAACCTGGAAGGCCCAGGTGCCAGCAAGGTCCAGCTCGTCTCGCTCGCCCCCGGCGAGCGCTGAGGAGACCGGCGAAGCAACACCCAACAGCAACGCGCAGCCCGCGGCTGCGCTGCGCGACAGCCGATGGAGTGGGCGCTTGGAACATGGGCGAGAACCATCGGCGTGTCGGTTGGGTCGGGGCATGTCTGCTTTCGTGGCGAGGTGCGCAGCCGGCCGGCTCGATCGGCACTGCCGACCGGCCGGATCGACGCCAAGCCTACATAACCACGGCGCCCGCCCAGCGAGCGCGCAAACCACAGCGATGCGGATGAAACCACGCGGGTACTCGACCCGCGCGACGCGGCGCCACGTGCGGCAGCGCCAATCCTTGGATGTGGACAGGCGGCCTCGCGGTCGGTCAGGCCGACCCTTCGCCCTCCTAGCCGTCGCCGCGTGTGGACTCGCCGATGAACAGGGGCGAATCGGCCGGGGATTGGCGGAGGGGGCCCTCCCACACCTTGCGATCGCTGGCGAACCACTCGAAGCAGATATCGAGCTGTGCCTGCACGTCGGGCATGTCCAGCCCGGTGATCGAGGGTGTAAAGAATCGGCCGGTCGGCTCGTTGTTGATCGACGCGATCGCGATGTCGCGGCCGACGCGGATGCCCTGGTCGTGGCAGGCCCGGATCGCGCCGACCGCCGCGGGCTGCGTGGTGCAGACGATGGCCGATGGGCGGTCGGGTTGGCTCACGATCTCGAGCATGCGGTCGTGCGCGAGGGCGGTCGGGTCGCTGTAGGGCGGCGCGGGGTTGTCGTGGAAGACGCCCTCGCAGCCGTTGGCGGCGAGCCAGTTCCGCCAGTGGGCGACGCGTCGGTCGATCTCGGCGTTGTGGCCCTGAGCGTTGAGGCAGTCGATTCGGCTGTGCCCGAGGTCGCGTAGGTGCTCGAAGAGCAGGGCGATGTGGTCGCCGGTGAACAGGCGGATGGAGGGAATGCCCTCGTCGGACATGTCCGCATCGAACATGACGACCTTGCTCGCCGCCGCTTGGAACGCTCGGAGTCGGCGTGCGGGCATCTGCTCGGTGCTGGGGACGATCACGACGCCGCCGTCGGAATCGAGCGCGTCGCCGATGACCGCGTCGTCCCAGTGGACGTACTCGAGCGCACGGAACTTCGCCCCGCGCATCGCGGCTGCCCGAGCGATGCGGGATCGGCAATGCAGCAGGTGCACCGACGGGTAGGCGGGGGTCAGGAGCACGAGCTGGCACGACGAGTCGGTCATGCCCCGGCTCGGATGGACGGTGAGCCCCCCGTTTGGCTGACGGACAAGGACCTCCTTTTCAAGGAGGTGCGAGACGGCCTTTCTCGCGGTCATGTAGCTCACGCCCAGCTCCTCCGCCAGCTTGCGCTCGCCCGGGAGATCGCGGAGCATGAACTCGCCGGCGTCGATCTTGCCCTCAAGGGCCCGCATGACGTCGGTATAGAGAGGAGGCCGGGGCATCTTCTACTCCTTCGGATCTGGCAACGGGCGGCGAGATCTCGGCGAGTTCTGGGTGGGAGGGCCGGCCCCAACACGCTGCTGACGCATCTAACGGCCGATTGTCGACAAAAACAGAATCCGTCGGACAGTATGGCCGAAGACTTGCATAAGTGGAGCGTAAATGCTATATTTTCGCGGACACGTCAGCAAGAAGGAGTTAGCCATGGTGCTCCCCGCTCAGATGACAGCCCCCCGAGC
>CAYQAD010000025.1:0-3635 GCA_964415125.1 uncultured Phycisphaeraceae bacterium
AGAGCTTGCGGCGGCGGGCTGGCTTGCGATGTCGGGCGTGGATGAGCCGGCGGTGGTCGCGGCGCGGGAGCGGTGCGCGGCGGGTGTGCGCGCGGTGGACGATGCGTGGGACGTGCGCGCGGGCGGGCGCGGGCTTGTGGCGCTCGCGCTTGCGCGGGCGGGGGAGCCTGGCGCGGAGGCGTTTGTGCGGAGTGTGTATGCGGCGTCGATGGGCGGGGAGCTTGTGCGCGAGATGCCGCAGCTTGTTGAGGCGGAGTTGCTCGTGGCGGGCGATGGCGAGCGGGTGCCTGCGGCGGGGGCGCTTCGGGAGTGGCGTGTGCTTGCTGGTGGGCACCAGCTGAGCGGGGCGGATGTTGTGGGCGCTGGTGGGCGGGGTGGTGATCGTGATCTTGAGGGCGGTGTGGTGTTCACGCGCGGGGTGCAGCCGTTGCCGACCTGGCAGACGGCGCGGGTGGTGTCGGCGTGGGCGCAGATGCTGGGCGAAGCGCGGCTGACGGACGAGGCGGAGGTGCCGGCGGAGTTGGTGCGGGTGGTGCGGTCGGCGAGGTTCCTGGTGCAGCTGACGGCGGGGCCCGCGGTGTGGTGGATGTATCCGGACGAGGTGGTGGGCGAGGCGGTCGGCGGCGGGGCGCGTTGGGGGGTTCGCCGGGCGCTGTGGGACCAGCGGATGGGCGTGGAGGCGACGGCGATGGCGCTGCTCGCGGGGTGCGATGTGCTGGACGCGGCGGGGGCGATCGCGGCGCGGCGGCGGGCGGCTGCGGCGGGGGCCCGGGAGGATGCCGAAACGGGGGCGGGCGTGGGCGGCGAATAGGGCGGTTTTTTGCGTGCGTGGGCGGGGTGCTTGGGGGGCGCGGGAGCGGGCTTTTTGCGGGCGATCGGCATAGAATCGCAGACGGTTTTCCGGGTGCTGATGCGTCCGGCTGATCGGCCCTTTTTCGGTGTGGAGCACGCATGGCTGACGATGGTCGCGGAGATGTCGAGAACGGTGCGGGCGGCGGGCTTCCGGAGGGGCAGCCGGGCGGCGAGTCGACGGGTGACATGACCGGCGCGCAGAGCCCCGTGCTCGAGGGCACGGTGATCGATCTGAAGATCGAGAGCGAGCTGCGCGACTCGTACCTGACGTACGCGATGAGCACGATCATGGATCGTGCGCTGCCGGACGTGCGCGATGGGCTTAAGCCCTCGCAGCGGCGCATTCTCGTGGCGATGCACGATCTGAAGCTCCGGCCCGGGCGGAAGCACCTCAAGTGCGCGAAGATCTGTGGCAACACGTCGGGCGACTACCACCCGCACGGCGAGAGCGTGATCTACCCGACGCTGGTGGGGCTTGCGCAGAGCTGGAAGACGCGGGTGCCGCTGGTTGATCCGCAGGGGAACTTCGGCTCGATCGAGGGCGATCCGCCGGCGGCGATGCGATACACCGAGGCGCGGATGACGCAGGCTGCGGTGGACATGCTCGCGGACCTTGAGCTTGGGACGGTCGACTTCCAGCCGAACTACGACGACCGTTTGCAGGAGCCGATGGTGCTGCCGGGCAAGTTCCCGAACTTGCTTGTGAATGGCGGCATGGGCATCGCGGTGGGCATGGCGACGAGCCTGCCGCCGCATAATCCGGTGGAGATTCTCGACTCGATCACGCGGGTGCTGGACCACCCGGAGATCACGCTGCCGGAGCTGATGGCCGACGAGGTCGGCGAGGACGGCGCGGTGCTCCGGCAGGGTCTCAAGGGCCCGGACTTCCCGACGGGGGGCGTGATCCTGGGCAAGCGTGGGATCTTCGACGCGTACAGCGAGGGTCGCGGGCGCGTGATCGTGCGGGGTGTGTGCCACGTCGAGACGAGCAAGACGGGTCGCGAGTCGCTGATTATCGACGAGATCCCGTATGCGCTGATGCAGAACACGCTGGTCGAGCGGATCGTGGACGCGGTGCGTGACGAGCGGATCAAGGACATCTCGGATGTGCGGAACGAGTCGGGCCGGCAGGCGCAGACTCGGATCGTGGTGGAGCTGAAGAAGGGGGCCGATGCGCGGGTGGTGGAGAACCAGCTGTACAGCCACACGCCGTTGCAGCAGACGTTCAGCATCATCAACATCGCGCTGGTGAAGCGTCAGCCGCGGACGCTTGGGATTCGCGAGCTGATCGATCTGTATATCGAGCACCGCGTGGAGGTGATCCGCCGGCGGACCGAGCACCTGCTGCGCGAGGCGAAGAAGCGGGCGCACGTGCTCGAGGGCATGATCTTCGCGGTGTGCGACATTGACGAGGTGGTGGCGCTGATCCGCAGCAGCCGGACGCGTGAGGAGGCGATCGGGAAGCTGATGGAGCGGCGGTTCCAGATCCCCGCGGACCACCCGCACGCGGCGAAGATCCCCGACCGGCTGATGCGGATGGTGCGGGACGCGGACGGCGCGGGCGGCGTGGAGCTTTCGCGCATCCAGGCCGAGACGATCGGCAACATGCGGCTGATCCAGCTGGTCGGTCTCGAGATCGAGCGGCTGGTGGGCGAGTACGCGGAGCTCGCGGCGCAGATCGAGGACTACGAGGCGATCCTTGCGGATCGCGGGCGTGTGGTCGGGATCATCAAGGACGACTGCGCGGAGATGCGTGAGCGGTACAGCCGGCCCCGGCTGACCTCGATCGAGGAGGCGGCGGGCGACATCTCGATGGAGGAGCTGATCCAGGAGCACGACGTCGCGGTGACGATCTCGCACCAGGGGTACGTGAAGCGCGTGCCGGCCGAGACGTACCGGGCGCAGGCGCGCGGCGGCAAGGGCATCCGCGCGGGCGACTCGAAGGACGGGGACTTCATCGAGCAGGTGTTCGTGGCGAGCACGCACGACAACCTGCTGTGTTTCACGGACACCGGGCGGGTCTTCAAGATGAAGGCGTACGAGGTGCCGGAGCTCGGGCGGACGAGCCGGGGGCGCGCGATCGTGAACCTGCTGGAGCTGAAGGCGGGCGAGACGACGCGTGCGTACACGACGATCGGCGACTTCGACGCGGGCAACGAGTACCTGACGTTCGTGTCGCGGAAGGGCGTGGTGAAGCGGACGGCGCTGAAGGATTACAAGAACGTCAACCGCTCGGGCCTGATCGCGGTGGGGCTCAGGGATGACGATGAGCTGCTGGATGTTGTTGTGACCGAGCCGGAGGACCACCTGCTGCTGGTGACGGCGGGCGGCATGGCGATCCGGTTCAAGGCGGACGATGCGCGGCCGATGGGGCGCGGTGCCGCGGGCGTGAAGGGCATCGACCTGCGCCCCGGCGATGAGGTTGTGGGTGTGATCCGCGTGCCGATGCTGGATGCGTCGACGAGCGCGAATCCGGAGCTGAGCCTGCTGACGGTGACCGAGAACGGGTACGGGAAGCGGACGGCGGTGGATGAGTATCTCGTGCAGCCCGAGGAGGGGCCTTGGCGGCCTCAGTCGCGCGGCGGCAAGGGCCGGGCGGACATCAAGACCAGTGCGCGCAACGGCAAGAGCGTCGCGGCGATCGGCGTGCTCGATGGTGATGACGTGATGATCATGACCAAGAGCGGGCTGCTCGTGCGGATGAACGGCGGGTCGATCTCGACGATCGGCCGGGGCACGCAGGGCGTGCGGATCGTGAAGCTCAACGCGGGCGACGAGGTCGT
>CAYQAD010000025.1:3735-6236 GCA_964415125.1 uncultured Phycisphaeraceae bacterium
GTGCTGGGGTTGCGGGCGGGTGCGGCTGGTGGTCGCTAGACTCGCGGCGTTATGACGAGCGACTGGTCGGACGAGATTGTGGTGGTGGACCTGGCCGACGAGCCCGAGCTCAGCGATGAGCTTGCGCACCTCTCCGAGCGGATCGGCGGGCTCGCGGCGGAGGGCGGGCACGTGCCCTCGGTCGTGCTGAACTTCGGCGCGGTGAGCTACATGAACTCGTCGAACATCGCCCAGCTTTTGCGGGTGAAGCGACAGCTTTCGGAGGCGTCGCGTGCGCTGCGTGTGTGCGCGATGCAGGACGAGGTGTGGTCGGTGATCAAGATCACGGGGCTGGACAAGGTCTTCGTGGTCGCGCCCGATCCGATGACGGCGCTTGCGAGCATCCAACTCGAGGGGCCGGCTGGGGAAGAGGCCGGCTGAGTCTGGGGCTTGCGGCCGGTCGTGCGGTTGTGGTGAGATCGGGGGGGATTCTGGGTGCGGGCGTGGAGCCGGGTGCGGTTCTAGGCTTGGGTGTGACGTTTGATTGGCTGAAATCTGTGTCGGATGGCGGGCGCCGGAAGGTGCTTGTTGCGATGTCGGGCGGGGTGGACTCGTCGGTGGCGGCGGCGGAGCTTGTGCGCGCGGGGCATGACGTTGTGGGTGTGTTCATGCGGCTTGGGTCGCCCGGCGAGACGCTCGATGAGCCGGTGCCCGCGGAGGCGTGCAAGCCGGTGAAGATCGGGAAGCAGGGGTGCTGCTCGGTTGGGGATGCTGCTGATGCGCGTGCGGTGGCGGCGGAGCTTGGCGTGCCGCTCTATGTGTGCAACTTCCGTGATGACTTCGGGCGGATCATCGATTACTTCGTGGATGAGTACGCGCGGGGGCGGACGCCGAACCCTTGTGTGCGGTGCAACGACTGGTTGAAGTTTGGGAAGCTGCACGACTATGCGAGGCAGCTCGGGGCGGAGGCGGTGGCGTCGGGGCATTACGCGCGTGTTGGTGATCGGAGCGGGCGCAAGGCGCTGCTGCGCGGGCGGGACTATGGGAAGGATCAGTCGTACGTGCTGTTTGGTGCGCCGCGTGATCGTCTTGGCGAGATGGTGCTGCCGATCGGGGAGTACGCGACGAAGGCGGAGGTTCGGGCGCGGGCGGAGGAGCTGGGTTTGCCCGTGTTTGACAAGCCGGACTCGCAGGAGATCTGCTTCGTGCCGGACAACGACTATGCGGGGCTGGTCGAGCGGAAGCGGCCGGAGCTCCGCGTCAAGGGGCGAGTGGTTGACGAGCACGGTGCGGTGCTGGGCGAGCACGACGGGCAGCACCGGTTCACGATCGGTCAGCGGCGCGGGCTTGGGATCCGGACGGACGAGCCGGTGTATGTGGTGGAGAAGGACGCCGTGACGAACACGGTTCGGGTGGCGTCGCGGGGGGCGCTTGGGGCGGGGTCGCTTGTGGCGGCGGAGGCGAACTGGCTGGTGGACTCGGCGCGGTTCGGCGAGTGGCAGCCGGTGCTTGCGCGGGTTCGGCACCAGGGCGAGGCGCACGCGGCGCGGGTGCGGGTGTGCGAGGCGGTGGAGGCGCCGACGCCCTCGGGGCGGAGCGCGGCGTTTGAGGTTGCGTTCGAGGGTGACGTGGAGGCGATCGCGACGGGGCAGGCGGTGGTGCTGTACGACGCGGGCGATCCGGACGTGGTGCTTGGTGGTGGGTGGATCGCGCGGGTGGGTGCGGGGCTGACGAGCGGTTGAGGGTTGTGGCATGAACACAACGCAACCGGCCGACCCTGTGGGGCCGGCCGGTGCGTGGTCGTTTTGCGAGCGGTTGGAGCCGGTGGGCGATCAGGCCTTGCGGCGGCGGCGGGTGGCGAGCAGGCCGGCCGAGGCGAGCAGGGCGCCGGTGCCGGGGGTGGGGACGATGCTGACGGTGGCGTTGTCGACGAGTCGCTCGGTGGCGAAGACGGAGCCGCCCATCATGTCGGTGTAGATGGCGGTGGAGCTGAGGGTGCCGCCGATGGTGACGTCGCGGCCGGCGTCGCCCGCGGTGAACTCGAAGGAGAAGACGCGGACGGGGTTCTGCGACTGGAAGAGGGGGTTGAGCATGCCCGGGAGCTGGAAGGCGCCGATGGTGCCGAAGGGGCCGGCGTCGCGGATGGTGCGGCCTGTGGCGGTGGGCGTGTCGACGATGACCTGGGGGAGGGGGCTGAGCATGGCGGCATTGCGGCCGAATGCGGGCTCGGCGTAGTTGAGGCCGTCGGTCATGTCGGCGCCGTCGAGGGTGATGGTGTAGTCGGCGCTGGAGAGGCCCGCGGCCTGGAAGTCCCAGGAGAGGAAGCCCTCGACGAGGACGGTGTCGCCTTCGTTGACGACGGCGGCGGCGTTGCCGTCGACGCGCCACTCGAGGCGTGCGGTCTGGGCGGTGGCGATGCCGGTGGTGGTTGCGGCGGCGATGAGTGCGATGGCGAGCTTGTTCATGTCGTGTCTCCGTTTTTGAGTTGTGGACTCGTGGGTCTGCGGCTTTGGCGGACCGGG
>CAYQAD010000025.1:6336-14831 GCA_964415125.1 uncultured Phycisphaeraceae bacterium
TCGGGCGTGCTGTTTACGCTTCGCGAGTTCCCGGACAAGGAGTCGGCGTTGACGGACCAGCATCTGAAGCGCTGGTTTGGTGAGGATGAGCGGTCGACGATGTATTGACCCGGCGTGGACGGCGTGGGGCGCACGGCTTGCCCTTCGGGTCAAGCCGTGGCACAGGGCGTTCGAGCCGTGGCACGGGACGGCCTAGGCGTCGCGCGGGCGTTTTCAGTCCGCGGGCTTGTGGAAGATCATGAGGTGGTTGAAGCCGCGGAGCATGTAGCCCTGCTCCTGGGCGGCTTTGTGCCAGTTGCCCTTGTCGAGCTTGGCGTTGTGTCGGACGACGGCGACGTGGTCGACGGGCTCGAGGGCCTGGGCGACCATGGCGAAGAGCTCGAAGCCGATGGGGGCGAAGACGCCCGGCGGGGCGTCCGCGCCTCGGCCTCGGCGTTTTTTCCAGGAGTCGCTGACGTAGATGGCGAGGTAGCCGGCGGGTTTGAGGACGCGGACGCACTCGGCGAGCGTGTCGTGCATGGACTCGTAGTAGGCCCGGCCGCCGTCGTCGGTGTCGGGGAGGGCGTCGAGCTTGCCGATGCAGCGTGGGTCGTCGGAGTAGTCGACGTGGGTGGAGTAGGGGGGGTCGATGAAGACGAGCTGGGCGCAGGCGTCGGGCAGGGGCAGCTCGCGGGCGTCGGCCTGGGTGATGTCGGGGCGGGTGGGGCGGAGGTCGAAGCCCTTGGGTGAGCGGTTGGTGTCGAGGGCGACGTCGATGGTGGTGCCCGAGCCGCACATGGGGTCGACGACGGTGTCGCCCGGCTTGGTGTAGCGGGTGATGAGCTGCCAGATGACCCACGAGGGGGTGGCGCCGGTGTAGGAGGCGCGGCCCTGCTGGGTGTTGCCGGAGGCGGTCGGGGGGAGGTAGTGCTGGGAGGGGTAGTCCCAGAGGGTGGTGGTGGCGGGGGTGAGGTTGGGTTTGTTGAAGCGTGGTTTGGGTGGGGGCTTGTTTGCGCGCTTTGGCGCGAAGCGCGGTTTATTGGGGTGGGGCTTGTTGGGTTCGTTGTCGCGCGGGTTCATGGTTTGAGTTTGGGGTTTGGGTCTGGATTGGCGGGCTACTTGGTTTGCTCGCGGATGGCGGCGAGGAGTGCGTCGCGTGCGTGGTCGAGCGAGCCCTCGACGCGTGCGCCGGCGGCGTTGGCGTGTCCGCCGCCGCCGAGGAGGCCGGCGACCTGATTGACGTCGATCATGTCGGGCCCGGGCTTGGAGCGGAGGCTGAGCTTGCAGCGCGTGGGCTCGGAGCCGGGGACTTCGGTGATGAGTGCGGCGGCGCGGACGGCCTCGACGCGGAGCGCGTCGTCGGTGAAGCCGCCGGACTCGGTGGTGTCGGCGTGGGCGTCGCGGAAGTCCTGCTCGCGGAGGGTCATGATCGCGATGGTGTCGCGGTCGAAGAGCTGGAGGTTCGCGAGGGCGATTGCCTTGAGGCGGAGGCGGGAGGGGCGGTCCTGGTGCTCGATGAGCGCGAGGAGGGACGGGTGGTCGATGCCGACGGCGATGAGGTCGGCGGCGAGGCGCATGGTGTCGGGGGTGACGTTGGAATGGCGGAACCAGCCGGTGTCGGTGGCGAGCCCGAGGAAGGCGAGGCGGGCGACCTCGCGGGGGAGGTCGGTTGGTGACTCGGCGCTGAGCAGGAGGGCGGCGAGCTGGGCGCTTGCCTGGCAGACGGCGGCCCACTCGGTGTTGATCACGCGGCGGTCGGCGATGGTGGGGTCGCCCGAGCGGTGGTGGTCGATGATGGCGGCGTCGGCGGCGCGGGACTCGATCCAGGGCAAGACGCCCTCGAGCTGGGAGCGCGAGCCGGTGTCCTGGATGAGGATCGCGTCGGGCTCGAAGCCGGCGAGGGTGCTGTTCACGGTGGCGCGGGTGCCGGGCTGGTCGGGGTCGGCGATGTGGAACTCGCCGTCGGTGGCGAGGGTGTGGGCCCAGTGGTCGACGGGGCCTGCGAAGAGGACCTCGACGCGGGCGCTGGGGCACGCGATGCGGAGGGCTCGGCTGACGGCGAGGGCGGAGCCGACGGCGTCGCCGTCGGGCTTGTTGTGCGTGACGAGCAGGATGCTGGACTTGGTGCGCAGCCAGTCTGCGATGGCGGGCAGGTCGGTGGTGCTCTGCCAGGCGGGTGCGGTGTTGTTGGCTGACATGTTGTTGGCTGCGGTGTCAGGTGTTGGTTGCATGGTGTTCTTTTGCGTTGGCTGGGCTTGGCGCGGGGACGTCTGGGAGGAGGGTGCGGGTGCGCGTGATGTCGCGGTCCATCTGGGCGATGAGCTGGTCGAGGGTGTCGAAGCGCATCTGGTCGCGGATGTGGCGTGCGAAGGTGAGGCGGATGGCGAAGCCGTACTCGGGCATGCCGGCGATGGCGGGGGAGTCTTGGTCTTTGGGCGCGTCGAGGAGGAAGGCTTCGGCGGTGCGGGGCTTGTCGCCGAAGGTTGGCTTGGTGCCGATGGAGATGGCGGCGCGGAGGGTGTGGGCGGTTGATTGGTGGTGGATGGTGGCCCATCCGGCGTAGACGCCGTCGGCGGGGAGGAGTTGGTCGGTGTCGATGTTTGCGGTGGGGTAGTTGATGGTTCGGCCTCGGCGTTCGCCTCGGACGATGGTGCCGGCGAGCTCGTAGGGGCGGCCGAGGACGCGGGCGGCGTCGCGGACTCGGCCCTCGGCGAGGAGCGTGCGGACGAGCGTGCT
Organism: uncultured Phycisphaeraceae bacterium; assembly: GCA_964415125.1. Taxonomy (GTDB): domain Bacteria; phylum Planctomycetota; class Phycisphaerae; order Phycisphaerales; family UBA1924; genus CAYQAD01. The sequence goes on from CAYQAD010000025.1 coordinate 9,052, forward strand.
GGAGGCGCGGGCGATGTGGTGATTGTCGAGGCTCACGCCGACGGGCTCGACGATGTCGGTGGTGAAGCCGAGCGACGGGGCGAGTTGTGTGAGCAGCGCGTTGTCGCCGGCGCGGGCTTTGCCGAATCGGAAGTCGGGGCCTTCGACCCAGGCGGCGACGTGGTGCTCGCGGCTGGTGTGCTCGACGAACTCGGTGGCGGTGAGGCCCAGGATGCCCGAGGCGGGGTCGAGGCGGTGGACGGTGTCGATGCCGAGGTCGCGGAGCCAGCGCGTGCGCTGGTCGAAGGTGGAGAGGCGGGGGGGCGCGAGGTCGGGGCGGAGGACGGTGAGGGGGTGCGGGTCGAAGATGAGGGCGCGGGGTGTGGCGCTGAGGCGATGGGCGTGCTCGACGGTTCGGCGGGCGAGGGCGGCGTGTCCCGCGTGGATGCCGTCGAAGGTGCCGACGGTGATGGCGGAGCGGGGGGTTCCGGCCGCAACAGTTGCGGTGGTTTGGCTGGGCGCGTCTTGGCTCATGGGCTCGAAACCCTATGCGACGAGCACGCGCAGCGGGGTGCGTCGGGGGTTGCAATCCGTAGACTATTGACGGGCGACGCTGAGGGCGTGCGCTGGGAGCCCGCGGCTGCGATGGTTTGCGTGAGCGGCCGGGTGAAAGGATGTCGTTGATGCGTCTGTTTGCTCGGAAGTCGAAGGTATCGGTCCCGACTGATTTGGGGCGCCCCGCGGTTGGAAGCGGTGCGAACGGGTCGGCTCGGCTTGGTGTTGGCACGGCGCAGGTTGGGCCGGGTGGTGTTGAGGATGAGGCGCGGGTGCGTGCGATTGGCGAGGCGCTGCTTGCGACGGCGCGGGGGCACCGGGCGGGCTTGCTCTCGGCGCGGTTCTACCAGGACAAGCTGATGGACTGGTCGATGAAGGACCAGAACTTCAAGGTGCAGCTGTTCCGGTTCGTCGATGCGTTCCCCGCGCTGACGACGCCGGACGCGGTGCACGAGCATCTGGTGGATTACCTGACGCAGCCGGGCGTGAAGCTGCCGCCGTTTCTCGCGACGGGGATGCGTGCGGGCGGTGCGGCGAAGGGCTTGCTGACGAAGACGGTGTCGACGCAGATCAACTCGATGGCCGAGACGTTTATCGCGGGCACGGACGCGGCGAGCGCGCTGCCCAAGCTCGAGAAGTTGTGGCGCGATGGGATCGGGTTCTCGGTGGACCTGCTGGGGGAGGCGTGCGTGTCGGACGACGAGGCCGACATGTATCGCGACAAGTATCTGGACCTGGTGACCAACCTGCCGGAGACGGTGGCGGGGTGGGGCGCGAACCCGATGCTAGAGCAGGATCACTTGGGGGCGATCCCGCGGACGAATGTGTCGATCAAGATCAGCGCGCTGTCTGCGCGGTTGAGCGAGGCGGACCCGGAGGGATCGATCCGCAGCGCGATGACGCGGATCGTGCCGATTCTTGAGGCGGCGCGGGACCGGGGCGTGTTCATCAACTTCGACATGGAGCACCACGCGCTCAAGGAGCTGACGATCGCGCTGTTCCAGCGGTGCGTGGAGACGGTGGACTTCGAGGGCGGCCTCGCGATGCAGGCGTACCTGCGGTCGGGGCGCGAGGACGCGGCGCGGATGTGCGCGTGGGCGAAGGAGCGGGGGCGGTGCGTGACGGTGCGCCTGGTGAAGGGGGCGTACTGGGACTTTGAGACGATCCACGCGGAGGCGGAGGGTTGGCCCTGCCCGGTGTGGGGCGCGAAGCACGAGACGGACGCGTGCTTCGAGGACATGAGTTCGATTTTCCTGGATGCGATGCCGAGGTCGCCGGGGGATGCGGGCGTGAAGCTGGCGCTTGGTTCGCACAACGCGCGGTCGATCGCGTGGGCGCTCGCGGGGCTCGAGCGTCGGGGCTTGCCGAGGGAGGCGCTGGAGCTGCAGATGCTGCACGGCATGGCGGACCAGCTCAAGGCGGCGGCGTCGGCGGAGGGGACGGACTTTGGGCCTGTGCGGGTGCGCGAGTACGTGCCGGTGGGCGAGATGATCCCGGGGATGGCGTACCTGGTCCGGCGGCTGCTGGAGAACACGTCCAACGAGAGCTGGCTGAAGGCGGGGTTCATGGACGAGGCGAGCGCCGAGGCGCTGCTTGCCGATCCGCGCGCCGACGAGGGCGAGGTGATGGAGCTTCTTCCGACCGCGCCGGAACGGCATGGGCTCTCGCCGGCGGTTGCGGGCGTGGGGGATGGGCGGGCGTTTTTCACCGAGCCGATGCGCGACTTTGCCGAGGCGGATCAGCGTGGGGCGTTTGCGCGGGCGATCGGTGGCGCGCGGGTGCGGACGGTGGCGAGCGATCGCACGCCGGAGGACGCGGCGCGGATGGTCGGCGAGGCGGCGGCGTACTTCCCGATCTGGCGTGATACGGACGCGAAGGAGCGGTCGGCGTGCCTTGTGCGTGTGGCGGATGCGATGCGGGCCCGGCGGGACGAGCTGGCGGGGATGATCATCAAGGAGAACGGCAAGGGCTGGCGCGACGCGGACGCGGACGTGACCGAGGCGATCGACTTCTGCGACTACTACGCGCGGACGGCGCCGGAGCTCTTCGAGAAGCAGCGGCTCGGGCGCTTCATCGGCGAGCTCAACGAGCACTGGCACCAGCCCCGGGGCGTGGCGGCGGTGATCAGCCCGTGGAACTTCCCGCTGGCGATCGCGTGCGGCATGGTCAGCGCGGCGCTGGTGACGGGCAACACGGTGGTGCTCAAGCCCGCGGAGCAGACGGCGGGGATCGCGGCGGAGCTGATGGAGATCATGTGGGCCGCGGGCGTGCCTCGGGCGGCGCTGCACTTCTGCCCGGCGCCGGGTGAGACGACGGGCGCGGCGCTGGTGCGCGATCCGCGGGTCGCGCTGATCGCGTTCACGGGCTCGCGCGCGGTGGGGCTGGACATCATCGAGGCGGCGGGGCGGCCGGGGGAGTCGCAGGCGCACGTGAAGCGCGTGGTGTGCGAGATGGGCGGGAAGAACGCGGTGATTGTCGACGTGTCGGCCGACCTCGATGAGGCGGTGCTCGGCGTGCGGCAGTCGGCGTTTGGGTTCCAGGGGCAGAAGTGCTCGGCGTGCAGCCGGGTGATCGTGGTCGATCCGATCGGCGAGGATGGGCCGACGATGGGGCTGTTTTTGAAGCGGCTGGTCGCGTCGGCGAAGAGCCTCAAGGTCGGATCGCCGATGCTGCCGGGCACGGATGTCGGGCCCGTGATCGACGAGGCGGCGTTTGGCATGATCCGAGGTTTGATCGCGCGGGCGCGGGATGAGGGCGCGACGGTCGCGGTGGGCGACGCGGACTATCCAGAGGTTGATGCCGCGACGGGGGCCTTGGGTGATGCTGGGGGAAGTGGGGGCGACGATGGTGTACTGCCCCGGTGGTTTGTGCCGCCGCACGTGCTGACGGGCGTCAAGCCGGGCGACACGATTGCGCGTGAGGAGGTGTTTGGCCCCGTGCTCGCGGTGCTGCACGCGCGGGACTTTGACGAGGCGCTGGCGATTGCCAACGACTCGCAGTACAAGCTGACCGGGGGCGTGTTCACGCGGAAGCCGGCGCATATCGAGCGGGCGAAGCGCGAGCTGCGGGTGGGGAATTTGTATGTGAACCGGGGCATCACGGGCGCGCTGGTGGGGCGTCAGCCGTTCGGCGGGTTCGGGATGTCGGGCGTGGGCTCGAAGGCGGGCGGGCCGGAGTACTTGCAGCAGTTTGTCGAGCCGAGGGCGAGCTGCGAGAACACGATGCGGCGTGGGTTTGCGCCGGAGCTTTGAGGGATTGGGCAGCACGGCTTGCCCTCCGGGTCAAGCCGTGGCACGGGGCGAGTGCTTCGCTTATTCGTCGAACTGCACGATGACGTAGGTGACGTCGTCGGCTTGTTTTTCGGCGCCGCGGAACTGGCGGACGGCGTGTTCGACGGCTTTGCCGATGGCTTCGGGGCCTTTGCTGGCGTTTTCTTTGATGATCTCGCGGAGGCGGTCTTTGCCGAACTGGTTGCTGGCGGCGTCCATGGTTTCCCAGATGCCGTCGGTGCCGATGAAGACGATGGTGCCCTTGGCGAGGCCCGCCTTCTCGTAGACCTCGTACTGGATGTCGGGCTCGATGGCGAGGGGGAGGTCGCCGTCGTCGAGCTCGGTGAAGGTGTCGATGCTGGGTTGGTAGATGATGATGGGGTCGTGGCCCGCGCTTGCCCAGCGGATGGAGCGTGTTTCGGGGTTGGCGGTGACGAGGGTCATGGTCATGAAGCGTTTGTGGCGGAGGTCGGCGGCGAGGACGTCGTTGACGCGGGTCATGACGGTGGCGAGGTCGATGGACTCGAGGCAGGCGGCGCGGAGGGCGGCGCGTGCGGTTGCCATGAGGAGTGCGGCGGCGACGCCGTGGCCCATGACATCGCCGACGGCGACGGTGACGCCGCCCTTTGGCATGCCCATGTAGTCGAAGTAGTCGCCGCCGGTCTCGTCGCAGTAGCGGGAGTGGCCGTGGACGACGAGGCCCGGCAGGCTTGGCGGGAGTTCGGGGAGGAGCGAGCGCTGGACCTGGTTGGCGACCTCGAGTGATTGGCGTGTGTCGACGTAGGCGGCGAGGTCCTCGGCCATGGTGTTGAGCTGGGTGGCGAGGGTGTGGTACTCGCGGGGGCCTCGCGGGTCGAGGCGCGCGTCGAAGTCGCCGCCGCCGATGCGGTGGACGAAGTCGTTGACGGTTTGTGCCTTGCGCGCGACGCGGTGGGCGATGGCGATGCTCAGGCCGAGGACGAGGAGTGTGGCGAGTGCGGCGAGGAGGAGGGCGGTGGTGCGTGCGGACTGGACCTCGGCGAGGAAGAGGCGCTCGGGGACGATGGCGGCGACGCGCCAGTCGATGCCGGGCGCGGGGGCGTAGCGGACGACCTTGACGCGGCTTGGCTCGCCGGCGATGTCGGCGCGGGTTGCTTCGGCCAGTGTGTCTTCGAGTGTCGCGCCGGCGGCGCGGAGTGCGGGGGTGGCGTCGCGGCGGGTGCCGTCGTCGCCGACGACCGAGCCGAAGGAGGAGGCGACGAGCTTGCCCTGGTCGTCGGCGATGAGGAGGAGGCCGTCTTGGGCGAGGTCGAGTGCGCGGAGGTTGTTCGAGAGGCCTCCGAGGGTGACGTCGATGGAGACGACGCCGGTGCGGGTGGCGGTGCGGAGCTCGCGGGTGACGGCCTTGCCGACCTCGGAGTCGGAGGCTTCCTTGCCGATCCAGATGTAGATGGGCGTCCAGGTCCAGGGTGAGTCGGCGTCGGCTGGCACCGACTGCGCTGCGAGATACCAGGGGCGCTGGGTGGCGTCGAAGGCGTAGGTGTTGGAGGGCGTGTTGAGCTCGCTGATGCCGGGGCCGAAGGGGAACTCGTTGATGGGCTCGCCGGGGGCTTGGAGGGCGATCTCGTATGGCGCCGAGGAGGATTCGGTGGCGTTTTCGGGGGCGGGGATGATCCAGAAGGTCTCGCCGATGGAGGTGCCCCAGGTGACGCTTGCGATGCCCTCGAAGGCGTCGAGCTGGCGCATGGCGGGGTCGGCCCAGGCGAGGAGGTTGTCCTCGGGCCATTCGCCGGCGGTGATGCGCGACGCGGAGAGCTCGGCGAGGTCGGTGGCGCGATGGAGGAAGGCGTCGAGGTCGGCGCGGATGGAGTCGGTGGCGGCGGTGAGGGCCTGGTCCGCGAGGTCGGAGGTGATGCGTGTGGCGGCGGTGGAGGCGACGGCAAAGAGGATGGCGGCGGTGATCGCGGCGGGGCCGAGGGCGAGGAGGAGGACGATGCC
>CAYQAD010000026.1:0-7891 GCA_964415125.1 uncultured Phycisphaeraceae bacterium
CAAAGTCGACCTCGCTCATGCGCGTGCGCTTGGCCATCGCCAGCACCAGCGCAAGGTTGGTCTCGGCGATCTGCTCGCGGATCTGCTCGGCGCGGCGGTACCACGACAGGATCTCGTCGGCCTGCTCATGCGTCGGCTGACGCGCCGGGCTCGCCCACACGACCTTCTGGATCTCGCAGATGCGATGGCGGGCGTAGTTGAACTGGTGGAAGAGGATCTTCTCCTCCGCCGCAGTCAGGATGACCTGCTGGCTCGACTTGACCGTCCGCGATCGGCTGGGCGAGAAGTCATCCATCACCGGGTGGTACCAGGTGGTGTCGGGCTTCTGCACATCGGGAACCTCGTTGTAGATGAGGTTCTCGGCGTCGTCCTCGTAGAAGGCGGGCGAGTCGATGTAGTCCTGCTCCTTGAGCATGATGCGATCGAGGAGCCGCTGATCCTCAGGGCTGAGCCGTTTCGTGCTGCGCTTGCCGCCGGTGGTGGGGGCGGTCTTGCGGTGGCGTCGCTGGACCTGCTCGATCGGGCTGACGCGGGTGGCGGGAGTGTGTCGCATGGTGTCGTCCTCGGCCGGTGTCCTTGGCCTGCTTGTGCCTGTTGCTCCCGTGGCTCCTGCAACGTCTCGTCGGTGCCTGAGGTGCTGTCTGGCTTGCGTGCTGTGCTTGCGTGTTCGTGGGTGCTGGTGCTGCGTGGTGTGCTGCTTTGTGTCTCGAGCGGTGGCGATCTCTGGGTTCGGCCAACCTATTAAGACAGATGCGGCTTCTTTCGTGTCTGTACTACTTGCGGGTCTCGGTGTTCGGCGTGGTCTTCGTATCTGTTCCGGTCTTTGGCCGACATGACGCCTGCGGGTTGTCAGCCGACGGGCGCGGTTGCTGGGTTGTCATTCAGACGCGGGCGGCTGCCTGGGCGTCACGGGCTGTCGGCCGGCCAACGGGCTGGTGCCGCGCAAATCAACTGCCCCATCCATGAAGCCACTGGTCGCCGCGGCCGATTGCCCAAAGCCTTGCACAGCCGGTGGTTGTGGCCCGGTGAGAAGTCCCGAGATGCGGGCGATCGCTCAGCGTGCGGGCGAAATGGCTGTGCCGGGTTGGCTCTGGCGGCGGGGCGGAAGCCCCCAATGGATTTGTGGGCTCAGACTGTACGCTCCAACCCCGGCACCGGTTCGACTCGGTTCGGGAGGTTTCAACGACTCGGGCGGCGTGACCGGCCCTTTCGCTGGCAGTCGGCTGCCGAACAGAAAGGAAGCGGTCCCAATACCACGCCTACGAATCGGTCCCGGAGGCCGAGAGGCACGATTCTTCACCGAAGCGAAGTGTCCCTCAGTGCGGGTCAGCGTCCTTTGACCCACGCGTCGACCGGGCCTAGAGTCCTATAACCGCAGGTGGGAACCCACATCGGCCGAACCCTGGCGTGAACCGACACTCTAATAGGTTTTGTCGTGCGCACAACCCGTCAACCCGGTTGTGCGACTGTTCTGTGCAAAATGTTGGAAAATCGGCAAGAGTCTTGACACAAGGCACCGTAATCGGGTGTGTCTCGACCCCTTGTGGTGTCGACCGATCGGCCGACCGTCTTCGACGCCCCACCCCCACACACGCTTCCCGACGCGGGTCCGCGCCGGTGGGTGTCGGGGTTTGGTGACATCGTGGCAGTGGTCGGCGTCACACCCGATGCTGCGACGTCTAAAACCCGTGAGCAACGAAGACCGTTGTCCCGCCTCGCCGCCCGGCCGTTTGGGCTTCGCGAGTGCCGAGGCATGTATCCAGACGTCACTCCAGACCCGCACCCGCCCGAACCCGAGAGGACCACACCCATGGCCTTTGAGCTCCCCGCCCTGCCCTACGCCCACGACGCCCTCGAGCCGCACATCGACGCGAAGACCATGGAGATCCACCACGGCAAGCACCACCAGGCGTACGTGACCAAGGCCAACGACGCCCTCGCCGGCACCGACATGGCCGATGCGCCCGTCGAGCAGGTCGTCGCCAATCTCGCGGGCGTGCCCGACGCGAAGCGCGGCGCCGTCCGCAACAACGCCGGCGGCCACGCCAACCACGCCCTCTTCTGGCAGATCCTCGCCCCCGCCGGCCAAGGCGGCGAGTGCTCGCCCGAGCTCGCCTCGGCGATCGACTCGGCCTTCGGCTCGATGGACGCGATGAAGGAGCAGTTCGCCAATGCCGGCGCGACCCGCTTCGGCTCAGGGTGGGCGTGGCTGTACGTCCAGAACGGGCAGCTCAAGATCGGCTCGACGGCCAACCAGGACTCACCGCTGATGGGCGAGGCCGTCGCCGGCATCGAGGGCACGCCGATCCTCGGGCTCGATGTTTGGGAGCACGCCTACTACCTCAACTACCAGAACCGCCGCCCCGACTACATCGGCGCCTTCTGGAACGTCGTGAACTGGGCGAAGGTCTCGGAGCTCTACGCCGCGGCGAAGTAAGCCTCGGCGTCGACCGATGCCCGCGCCGCACGCGCGACGCGGACCGCCCGCTGCGATCCGTTCGTGACACAACCCCGGCCTTTCGGGGTTGTTTTCTCTATATGCTTCGGCCATATGCGGGCGTGCTGCCCGCCGGGCCTGCGTCCGCACACCCGCCCGCTGGCGAACAGGCTTATGAGGTGACAACTGTGATCAAGCGGCGGATCTTTCTGATTGTGTTCCTCGCCATGCCCATGCTGCTGCTCTCGGTGCTGTTCTGGATCATCGCCGCCTCGGTCGGGCAGACGCCCGCGATGAGCAACTCGCGCGTGGGCGTGGGCGCGGGGGACACGGGCGGTGCGAACGCGCTGGGCGAGTGGCTCGCCGGCCGAGACATCGCCGAGGTCCGCGACGACATGGACGAGGCCGAGGCCAACCACGCCGCCGAGGTCGCCGTGCGCGAGCGCGTCGAGCGAGCGTCGGCCGCCCAGTCCTCGCGCGAGCAGGACATGGTCGCGCCCGAGACGCTGCCCCAGGGCTTCATCATCGTCGTCGACGATCTCTCCGAAAAGTCGTCGGACTCGCGTCCGATCTTCTTCGCCTCGAACATCAACGGCTGGACGCCCGGCAACGCCCAGTTCATGCTCAGCCCGCGCTCGGACATGCGCTGGCAGCTGCTCGTTCCCGGCGACGCGTCACGCCAGCCCGGCGTCGAGTTCAAGTTCGCCCTCGGCTCGTGGGACGCGGTCGAGATCGACGCCAACGGCGAGCACATCCCCAACCGCACGCTGCCGATGATCCCCGCCAGCTCGATCGAGGACGGCCGCCCGCCCGTCATCGAGCTCGAGATCATCGACTTCATGGACCCGCCCGAGGGCGAGAGCGTCCGCCTGAACATCGACCGCTACCGCGACATCCCTGCCGACGGCGATCTCCGCCGCCTGCAAGTCACGGGCGGCGCGGGCGACGCGTATGGCCTGGTCCGCGACCTGATCGTCTGGCTCCCCCCGGGCTACGACGACGACGAGAACGCCGACACCACCTACCCCGTGCTCTACCTCTTCGACGGGCAGAACCTCTTCCAGGAGCTGCCCGGCGTGGGCGGCGAGTGGCAGGCCGACGAGACAGCCCAGCGGCTCGTGACCAACCGCGCGATCGAGCCGGTCATCATTGTGGGCGTGCCGCACATGGGCCCGGTGCGCGCGAGTGAGTACCTGCCGGTCGACGCGCTGGAGGGCGTCGAGGCCGACGGTCGGCGGTTCGCCGCGTGGTTCATGCGCGAGGTTAAGCCGCGCGTCGAGTCCGCCCTGCGGGTGTCGACCGAGGCCGAGGACACGGCCATCGGCGGGGCGAGCCTCGGCGCGACGATCGCGCTGTTCATCGCGACCCAGCACCCCGACCAGTTCGGCGGCGTGCTGCTCGAGAGCCTCCCGCTCCTGCAGGGCCGACGCTCCGCGGCCGACGAGCTCCGCGAGGACGTGCTCGGCGACACCATGGGCCTGATGGCGACCAGCGGCGACGCGTGGCGCGACTACCTCTCGAGCGTCCCCGCGTGGCCCGGGCGGGTCTACATCGGCATGGGCGGGCAGGAGGCGTCGAGCACCGGGTCGGACGCGTCGCTCAACGCCCTGTACGTCCAGGCCGCCCGCGAGCTCGACCAGCTCCTCGCCGAACGCGGCGTGCCCGAGGCCGGGCGAATGCTCACGATCGATCCCGCCGCGAGCCACAACGAGGCCGCCTGGGCGAGTCGCTTCCCGTCCGCAATGCAGTTCCTGTTCGCAGCGGAGTGAGTACGCGTGCCGCGTGACCGGCTAGGACACTTCTTGTCCCTCTGGGATACGCCGCGTGCGCCTGTATTTGAACGTTCGTGGATCAAGAAGATTCCCGACCTCGCGTCCTTTGATCCGGAAACGCGGAGAGAGATTCTGCAGACCGCCGATCCGTGGCGCGACTATCCGGTGCTCTGTTTCAACCTGTACTGGACCGTGAAGTTCAAGTGCATGCTCGTCTTCGTGCTGCTGTACATCATCTTCGGGCGACGCCTGATCGAGCAGGCGTTTGCGCTCTTTGATTGGTATGCGGCTTCGGTGCAGTCAGAGGCCGTGTTCGGTGTGGTGCTTGGTGTGGTGCTCTTTGTCCTCATCGCGCCGCCGCTGTTCATCCACAAGCGTCGGTACAGGGCTCGTTGGAAGCGCGCCATTCGGGCGTTGATCTATGACGATCTGTGTAAGCAATGCGGCGCGAGTCTCGCGGATATCCAACCTGCTTCGCGGTACAGCCCCGAGCGGATCGAGTGTCGCGCTTGTCGCACGATCAACTCGGTGGTGCCGCGATACCCAGTTCCCCATCGAAACGGCACCGATTCTGCAAGCTGAACGCTCGATCTACTCTGAAACACGTTGAATCATGCCCTCGCGGCTCCCCCGCCAGAGGGTTCGTGGCCCCGCCCGGGAAAGCGCAGGCGTCCCAATCCATCGGCCGCGCCTGGGAACCGCACGCGACATCGCGGCGGACCGGAGTGCGACATGCGGCTGCCCCTCTCCAAGGTGTATCGCGCGTTCCCCGAGCTCGATCGGTTCGATGACGCCGCCTGCCGGGCTTTCGTGTCCGATGTGTCTCGGCAGCACTGGTGGTCGGCGCTGCAAACGGCGATCTTCTCGGTGGTTGTTGCCGTGCTGCTCGCCTTGGGCGGGCTGCTCATCATCGGGACCGAGATGGCACAGCGTCAGAGCGTGCTGACGCGCTGGGGTGAGCTCGCGGGGCTGATCGTGGTCTTTGTCGGACCGATCCTCTTCGGCATGGCGATGCGCGACTGGTGGCTCCGCCGGCGGTTGCAGGAGCGGATCGACGCCTCGCGATGCTTCGCCTGCAACTACAGCCTTGTCGGCATGCCCGCCGAGGAGGCCGGCATCCGCTGCCCCGAGTGCGGGGCCCGCACCCCGGTCGACGGATAGCCAGAGGGCGGCCTCGCGAGGCGAAGCAGGCAACGGCCGCCCCGATTGTGAAACCTGGCCATCGCGCCCCGCAATGACTGAATTGCCCTTGCGTTCGGTCCGATGGTCCGGGAATCTGACCCTTCGCTCCGGCCTGGGAGCGGTTCGGCAGGGCCCGGGGCGTGGAACCCTGTGGCGCCCGCCGCGTCCAAGCCAACCAAAGAGAGCGGGTCTGTCCAGGAGGACGACCATGCGCGTGACCATGCGACATCTCGACCGGGGCTTTGCCGAGCTCGACGGCCTTGCCGACCGCGACCGTGCCCGCGCACTCCGCCGGGCCCGCGTCGACGGCCGAGTCCCCGCGCTCGTCTCGCCCAGCGTCGCGATGTTCGTGCTCGCAGGCTACCTGCAAGTCGTCGCGCCGCGCCTCTTCGAGCGCGTCGCGACATCCGCCTCCGCGTCGGACGTGTGGTTTTGGATGTTGTGGGCTGGCTTCGCGATCGGCGCGGGCGCCGCGGCCGGGTTGATCTCTCTGATCATGCGCGATGGGCTCGTGCGCCGAGCGCTCCGCATGCCCCCCGCCGCACCACGCTGCACGCACTGCCGACACTCACTCGCCGGGCTGCCCAGGCTCGACGATGACCACGGCCAGCTCGACGCGGTCCGCTGCCCCGAGTGCGGCGTCGTCGCGCACTGCGACGCCCTCGGCGTCTGCCCGGCCGAGTTCGCGTAGACCACCAGCCCTTCCGGGCTCGCAGTCCGCTTCAGGCCCGGATGATCTTCGTCGGGCGGAAGCGTCCGCCCAGCACATCGCGCGCGTTGGTCTCGAGCCACGTATCGAGCACCTCGGTGTACACGCTGCGGAAGTCGATGCGGTGCTTGAGGTCGCCCTGGTCCAGGTCGTGCAGCGAGGGGTGATCGCCGAAGACGCCCGGCCTGACCATCGGCCCCATGAGAAAGAGCGGCGCCGCCGTGCCGTGGTCCGTGCCGCCCGAGGCGTTCTGCCCCACGCGCCGTCCGAACTCGCTGAAGCACATCGAGAGCACGCGCTCGGCGTTCTCCTGGGCCGCCAGGTCCGCGTAGAACGCGCGCACGGACGTGGACAGTTCCGTGAGGAGCTGCGCATGTCGACCCCGCGTGCCGCCCTGCTGGGCGTGCGTGTCGAACCCGCCGAGCGTCGCGTAGTACACACGCGTCTTCAGCCCAGCGCGGATCATGCTCGCGATCATCCGCAGCTGGTTCGCAAGGCCCGATCGCGGATACTCGACCAGGGGCGTCGCGCTCACCGCGCGCCGGATCTGGTCGCTCGCGACCTGCGCGTTCAGCGCCGTGCGCGTGAGGAACGCCGCGGGTGAGTGGTCGTCGTCGGCGGGCGTGCGGTGCATGAGGTCGTGGTAGGGGTCGCGCAGCGCCTCGTGCACGCTCTCGCCCTCCCACTGGAAGAGGTCCGGCGACTCGAACGCGACGGGCTTGATCTGCCGGCCCCGCAGCGCGAGCGGCGCGTCGCGCCCGATCGCGATGGGCGGCTCGGGGCGCGCAGCATCCGCCGCGGGTGCGCGCCCGGACTCTTCGCCCCCAAAGCCGCAGCACTCGGAGTCGAAATAGCGTCCGAGCCAGCCGTCGCCCGTGCCCGAGGTGTCGGCGGTGTGCCAGATGTCCATGCTCTTGAAGTGCGAGCGGTTGGGGTTGGGATAGCCCACGCCCTGCACGATCGCGAGCATGCCGTCGTTGTAGAGGTCGGCCATCTGCGCCATCGCGGGATGCAGCCCGATGCCGTCGGCCCCGCTGAGCTTGATCGCGTCGCGGTCGCCCACGCCGATCGTCCGGCGCACGCGGTGGTACTGCGGGTCGGCGTAGGGCACGACGGTGTTGAGCCCGTCATTACCGCCCGAGAGCTGGATGACCACGAGCACGCGGTCCTCGGGCACGCCGGCAAACGACGCGAGCGAGGCCGAGGCCCGTGGCATCGCGAGCACAGACGACTGCAAGAACGCGGGCACGAACGCCGACGACGAGGCGAAGACCATGCCGCGTCCAAGAAACTCCCGGCGTGTGTAGGCGTTTGGGTCACTCATGCGTTCGCTCCAATGCTTCGGGCGCCGGCTTGGCGTGGCTGCGTTTGTCGCGCTCTAGCACAGCTGGTACTCGGGCAGCGCGGTGATCAAGAGCAAGGCGCCGGTGACCACGTCCGGCCTCGGCCCGCCGTGCTGGTCGATGAAGGTCGTCAGCCGCTCGCGCGCACCGGGCGCGGGGGCCGCGAGCGTCAGCGCGAGCAGGTACTCGACCACGCGCCGCGTGTCCCGCGCGCCTGCCGGGTCGGCCTGCGCGAGGTCCGCGAGCAGGCGCGACGGGTCGTAGAGCGCATCGTCGGTGTCGCCCCGGTACCCCTCGGGCTTCGCGCCGGTCAGCAGGAAGGTCAGCAGGTTCTGGCGGACGAACATCGTCGAGGTGTTGATCCACGCGCGCCCGCCGTCCCAGCCCTTGACGCTCGGCGGCTGGAAGAGGTGCTGGCCCATCAGGTCCATCGCGTCGATCAGCACCG
>CAYQAD010000026.1:7991-14711 GCA_964415125.1 uncultured Phycisphaeraceae bacterium
CTCGGCGGCTGGAAGAGGTGCTGGCCCATCAGGTCCATCGCGTCGATCAGCACCGAGAGCGATCTCGGCGGCGCCTCGAAGGTCCGGATCGCGCCGACCGTCAGGTCCACCGGTCCCTTGATGCGCGACCCGACCACGGCCTCGTGGTAGAAGTGCGCGCTGCGGAACAGGCGGTGCAGCGCAGGGCGCAGCTGGTACGTGTTCCGGCGGAGCAGCGTCGCGAGCTCGCGGATCACGCCGCGCTGGTGCCGTGGCAGCTCGGCGCCGATGGGCGGCAGGTCGGCAACGAAGTAGCCGTAGAGCTTCCGCGCGATCAGCTCGGCGCACTCGCGCCGGGCGAGGATCAGGTCGACGAACGCCGCGCCATCGAAATCCCCGCGTCGGCCGAAGATCGTCTTGGTTCCCGCGTCGTGGTTGTTGCGGTCGAAGACGAACTCGTTGCCGACAAAGGTGTGCCCGGTCAGGGCCCGCGCGCCCTGCTTGATGTCGTGCTCGGAGTAGTTGCCGCGCCCGAGCCCGAAGAGCTCCATGAGCTCGCGGGCGAGGTTCTCGTTGGGCTCGTCCTTGCGCGAGTCGTTCTGGTCGAGGTAGGCGAGCATCGCGGGGTCGCGGACGATGCCGTGCAGCAGCGTGGCGAACGAGCCGGCCGCGTTCGTGCGCAGAAACTCGTTCTGCATGAACATGTGGTACGAGTTCTCGATCGTGCGGTACGACGAGGGCAGGTGCCCGTGCCAGAAGAGCGTGAGCTTCTCCTCGAGGGGCCTGGGCGTCTCGATCATGCGGCGCAGCCACCAGCGCTGCATCTCGCGCACCTGCCCGCGATCCTCGCGCTGCGCCGCCTGGCGGCGCGTGCGGAACCGCGCGAGCACGTCCTCATCGCCCGTCCGCAGCGCCTGCCGATAGGCGCGCCGCTCGGCCTCGGTCGGCTCGCGCACGATGGAGGACTTGAAGCCCGTCGGCGGCGGGTCGTTCCACTCGATGCCCCCGAAGTCCACGAGGTGGTCCACCGCGTCGTCGACGCCCCACATCGCGAGCGTGCGGTGCTGGCCCGCCGTGCCGCCAAAGCCCGCCCGCAACAGCAGGTGCCGCGCCTCGGCGATGCCGAACCGATCCTCGGGCAACGGCCTGAGGTCGTCGGGGATCGCATCGCGCTCGCGGGCGCGTCGGTCGTCCGTCGTCGGCATGCTCAGTTGTTCGGATTGCGCGCGGCGCATGTTGCCTCCCGATGGCCGGGCCAACGCGGCTGGGCAGCGTGCATTGCAGGTGGCGCCGGTGCCAAGCGCCGATTATGCGGGCAATCCCGCCTGGGTGGAAGCCGAATCGGCCTCGCCGCGTCCGCTGCGGGCCATGCGGAGGGTCCACACCGCCGCGAGCGTCGCCAGCGCCAGCAGCAGCGCGCCGTTGGCCTGGTGCAGCGTCGCGACGAGCGCCTCGAGCGCCGGCACGTCCGGGGCCGCGGCCATCTCGTCGTACAGCGGCACGCCCGGCCGCTCGTCGGCGGTCGTCACCAGCGCGAACGCGACCCACCCGAGCATGAACTGCACCGCCACCGTGCCGATGATCCACGCCCCGATGCGTCGCATGAGCACACCCTCCCGGGTGTCACGGTCGCTCCGCTGCATCATGAACGACGCAACGATCGCCACCACCACCGCGACGATCGCGAACGCCGCGTGCGTGTACAGCGCGTGCACGTGTCCCTGGTGCCGGTACGCGGCACCCAGAACCAGCTGCAAGAACAGGCAGCCGATCAGCACGAACGACCACAGCCGGGCGCTCCGGCCCGCGTTACGCGTCGCGTCGCCCGGCGACGCGGCCGCGTGCATCGGCGACGCCACCGCCGCGAACGCGACGAGGCACGCGAAGAAGATCTGCGCGGTCACGCCGTGGAACAAGGCGTAAAACAGGTTGATCTCCGTGACCCGCACGCCGCCGAGCACGCCCTGCGTGACGACGAGCACCACCAGCCCGAGTGCGGCGAGCTTCATCATGAGCCCGCTGCGCCCCTTGCCCACCGCAACGAGCGCGTAGACGAACGTCGCGACCGTGCACACGCCGACGAGCGCGCCGAAGAGGCGGTGCGCGTGCTCAAGGAAGATGCGCGGGTGCGCCATCAGCCCGATCGGGTAGAGGAACATGTTCGCGCCGTACGAGCCCGGCCAGTCCGGCACGGCCATGCCCGACTCGGTGCTCGTGACCAGCCCGCCGATGAACAGCAGTGGGGCGGTGGCGCAGCAGGCGATCGTCGCCATCGCCGCGAGGCGGTGGCGTGGCGTGGCGAGGGGGCCGGGCCGATCGAGCGCGACCCCGCGCCGCCGGGCGATGAGCCCCGCCACCGCGCCGGCCGCGGCCGAGAGCAGCAAGAACCCGCCGACGACCAGCACCGCGTGCGGCACGAGCTGCCCGACCGCCTCGCCCTGCGCGGCCGAGGGGCCGGCGGGTCCCGATGCGACGGGTCCCGATGCCATCTGGCCCGACGCAAACTGGCCCGACGCAAACTGGGACGCATCGAGCTGTGTCGGGTCGATCGCCGGCTGCTCGACGATCTTGGAGCCGAGCAGCATGAGGTTGATGACCGCCGCGATCAGCCCCGCAAGCGCCCCGACGATGACGGCCGGCCGCCGCGACGCCCCGAGACTGGCCTCGGGGCCGGTGGTATTGCTGGGTACTGCGGGCGCAAGGCGGGCGGTGATCGCCGTGCCCAGCGCGAGGATGGCAAGGAGGAGGACGCCCGATGGCGCGATCGGGAGGCGGATCGCGGGCAGGTGCGTAATGAACCAGGCCAGCCACATCGCCGAGGCGGTGCCAAACCCGCCGATCACGCCCGCGCCGACGAGCGCGCGGACGGCATGTGTTCGGGTTGTGGTCGATTGGGGGCCGAGTGAGGTCGCGTGGATGTGGTCCGATCGGCCGAGGGTGGACATGGCGCGCTCCAAGTGCTTGCCCTATCCGGGGTTGTCCGGATTTGCTGAGACTCGGTCTCAGTTGGGTTCTGGTGGGGTGCCCGAGTTGACAGGGTATGCCCAGGGCGCACAGATTGCAGTCAGACAGTACTCTTCGGCCGTAGCATCACGCCGGTGTCACGCTCGTGCGGGGCACCCTTGGCCGAAATCGACCTCGGGCACGCTGTAGATGCGGCGTCCGAGAAGCAGTCAACGGATGTCGGGACCTGCCCACGCGTCCTCGCGTAACGGCCGGGCCGGCACAGGAGGCGCCGCGGTGTCAGCGTTGTTTCCAAAGTGGATGAATGCCCTTCCGACGATCGGCGCGGTCGCGACCGCGGGCGGTCTGGTCGCGGTCATCACGGGGTTCACGTACTACGCCACGCCCGAGTTCTGGGAGGTCGGGTACATGCCCGAGCAGCCCGGCGCGGGCTTCAACCACCAGCTCCACGCCGGCGAGCTCGGCATGGACTGTCTCTACTGCCACACGCACATCGACGAGAGCCCCGAGGCCAACGTGCCCAACGTCGCCACGTGCATGGGCTGCCACGCCGAGGAACGCCTCCAGAGCTGGCAATACCACGACGTGGGCTTCGTGCGTGAGGCGTACGCCAAGGACGAGCCCATCGAGTGGCGCCGCGTGCACAAGCTGCCCGACTACGTGCGCAACTTCCCGCACCACGTCCACCTCCAGGCGGGCGTCTCGTGCTATTCGTGCCACGGGCAGATCATGGGCATGCCGGTCGTCTATCAGGCGCACAGCCTCTCGATGGCGTGGTGCCTGGACTGCCACCGCAACCCCGAGCCGCACCTGGTCCCGCCGGACAAGGTCACCGATCTGGCGTGGGTCGAGGAGCACCTCGCCGAGCGTGCCGAGGACGGGACGACGGGCGTGACCGAGGCGCGGGCGCTGATCGAGTCGTTGCACCGCGCCCCGCCGCAGACCTGCTTCGCCTGCCACCACTGAGCGAGCGACGAGTCGTTCAGCAGCTGGTGTTCTTCGTGTTGGATTTCTAGAGCAGTTGGGGCGAGGCAATCGCTGGCCCGCCCGGTTCGACTGGAAACAAGCGTTTCGATGGGAACGAGCGCATGAGTCAGGATCAATGTCCGTCAACCAAAGGGAAGAAAGGGCTTCCCGTCGCGGCGCGTGACCTGCCGGAGCTTGCCGGCCGTCCGGGCACGAAGGTGTGGCGCAGCGTTGAGGAGGTCGCGGACACCGCGCACTTCCGCGACTTCGTTGAGCGCGAGTTCCCCGCGGGCGCCTCGCGCCTGCTCGAGTCCTCGCGCCGCGACTTCGTCAAGCTCATGGGGGCGTCGCTCGCACTGGCCGGCGCCGCGACGGTGCCGGGGTGCCGACGCCCCGAGCAGAAGATCCTGACCTACTCGCGCAACGTGCCCGAGGACATCATCCCGGGCAAGCCGCTGTTCTACGCGACGAGCTACGCGCTGCCCGGCGGCGGTGCCGAGGGCCTCGTCGTGGAGACCCACGAGGGCCGCCCCACCAAGATCGAGGGCAACCCGCTCCACCCGGTCAGCCAGGGCAAGAGCGGCAAGTACGCCCAGTCCTCGATCCTCGGGCTCTACGACCCCGACCGCCTGAAGTTCCCGGTCTATCACCACCCGAGCCGCGGCAAGCTGACCGCGACGTGGGACGACTTCAAGCTCTGGGCCGGCGAGCACTTCGAGCAGTTCGACGCGACCCGCGGCGCGGGCCTCGCGATCATCGTGGATAAGAAGTCCAGCCCGACCCTCGAGGCGATGAAGGCCCGCGTGATGGCCCGCTGGCCCCGCGCCGAGTGGCTCGCCTACTCACCGACCGACAACCAGAACGCGAGCGAGGGCTCGCGCATCGCCTTCGGCTCGGCGATGCGTGACCAGCTCCGCCTCGACAAGGCGAAGGTGATCGTCTCGGTCGGACGCGACTTCCTCGCGGCTGGCGAGGCAGACACGCTCGCGCACGCCCGCCAGTTCGCCATCGGCCGGAACGTTGACGGCGAGACGTCGTCGATGTCGCGCCTCTACGTCGCCGAGGCGCAGGTCACCGAGACCGGCGCGCAGGCCGACCACCGATTCGCCCTCAGCCCGACCCAGCAGGCCGCGTTCCTCGTGGCCGTCGCGCGCGGCGTGCTCGACGCGGTCGGCGGCAGCGCCGCGCTCGCCTCGGCACTCGCAAGCCAGCCCGCGCTCGCCAACCGCGGCTTCACCGACGCGCACGTCGACGCGGTTGTCGAAGACCTGCTCGCCCACGACGGCGGCGCGGTGCTCCTCGCGGGCCCGGCGATGGGGCCGCAGCTGCACGCGGTTGCGCACGCGGTCAACCGTGCGATCGGCGCGGTCGACGCGGGCATCGTCGCGTACCAGCCCATGAGCGATGACGAGGCGTCGGCCTCGTCGATCGGCATCCGCACCATCGCCCGCCTCGCCGAGTCCGGCGCGATCCAGACGGCGGTGTGCATCAACGCCAACCCCGTCTACGACGCCCCCGCCGACGCCGGCATGGCGGGCGTGTGGGACTCGCTCACCACCGTCACGCTCTCGGTCGACACCACCGAGACGGCCGCGGCGAGCACTTGGTCGCTCAACGGCCAGCACTTCCTCGAGTCCTGGGGCGACGCCCGCGCGACCGACGGCACCATCAGCCCCGTCCAGCCCATGATCGCCCCGCTCTACGCCCCGGCGATGAGCGACATCGAGCTGCTCGCGATGCTCGCGGGCGAAGAGAACCCCGACGGGTACGACCTCGTCCGCGAGACCTGGGCCGACCTGCTCGGCACGGGCAACCTCGACAAGGCGTGGAAGCGCGCACTGCACGACGGCGTCGTCGCCGGTACGGCCCGCGCACCGGCCAAGCCCATCATCAACGCCGGGCGCATCGCCGAGGCGGTCGCCGCCCGTCGGCTCGCGCCCGCGGGCACCGCCGAGGCGCTCGAGCTCGAGTTCGCCACGGGCAACCTGCACGACGGGCGATACGCCAACCTCGGCTGGCTGCAAGAGCTGCCCGAGTTCGCGTCGCGCGTCGCGTGGGACAATCCGGCGCTGGTGAGCCCGAAGACGGCCCGCGCGCTGGGCCTCATGATCGGCGACGATCCCAACGAGCTGTACACCCGCGACCAGATGCCCAAGGCGCGCATGGCCCGCCTCGCCGTGCCGCAGACCCAGGCCCAGCCGGACCGCGTGATGGACATCGCCGTCTGGGTCTGCCCGGGCATCCCCGACAACACCGTCGTGCTGCACCTGGGCTACGGGCGAGAGGTGTGCGGCCGGGTCGGCACGGGCGTGGGCTTCAACACCTACGCCGTGCGCACCGCCGACACGCTCGACTCGGCGCGCGGCGTGCGTCTCGAGCGCATCCGCGGTCGCTACACGATCGCGAGCACCCAGAACCACTGGTCGCTCGAGAGCCGAACCTCGATCGTTCGCGACGTCGACCTGCCCGCGTGGGACAAGTACGGCACCAAGACCAAGTCGGTCCCCGACAAGATCTACGGCGAGCCCGTCGCCGAGCTCAACTTCGCCGAACGCCTCGGCGAGCTGGCCCACACGCCCAAAAACCTCTCCGCATACGACAACCCCTACAACGCCGGACCGGGCGACGCCGACCCGAACACGCGGGTCATGGACCACCTCGGGCGCGAGCGGCCGCCGGAGTTTGCCGTCGGCCCGCAGTGGGGCATGACGATCGACCTGAACACCTGCACCGGCTGCGGCGTGTGCACCGTCGCGTGTCAGAGCGAGAACAACATCCCCATCGTCGGCAAGCAGGAGGTCGCCAAGGGCC
>CAYQAD010000027.1:0-12476 GCA_964415125.1 uncultured Phycisphaeraceae bacterium
GGGCCGGGACTGGGGCCGGGACTGGGGCGGCGACTGAGGCAGGCATTGGGGTCGTGACTGGCGCAGTGATCGGGCGACGGCATGTCTCGGCGCTCTCGGGCGGGCCTGTGCGCGATGCTCTAGGATGAGCGAGCCCCAGCATCCGCGCTTGGGTGCTGGGAGGACCCTTGGCCGAGGCAACAGACATCCAGCCGGGCACGTATGGCGACGACGAGGCCGAGCTGCTGGCCGGCCTTCGCGCCGGCGACAACGCGGCGTACGAGCACCTCGTGCGCACCTACTCGCCGCGGCTGATGGCGGTGGCCAAGCGGTTTCTCCGCGACGAGCAGGACGCGGCCGACGCGCTGCAAGACGCGTTCATCAACGCATTCCGCAACCTTGAGAAGTTCAACGAGCAGGCCCGCCTGAGCACCTGGCTGCACAGGATCGTGGTCAACGCGAGCCTGACCAAGCTCCGCAAGGCCGGCCGGCGGAGCGAAGTCTCCATCGACGGCCTGCTCCCGGCGTTCACCGCCGACGGGCACCTGGCGAGCTCGAACCCCGCCTGGGGCATCACGCCCGACGAGATCGCCCAAGACCGTGAGCGGAAGACCTGGGTCCGGGAACAAATCGAGCGACTTCCCGACGATTACCGTGACATCATCCTGCTCCGCGACATCGAAGAGATGGACACCGCCGAGACCGCCGAGCTGCTCGGCATCTCGACGGGTGCGGTCAAGACACGATTGCACAGGGCACGTCAGGCCCTCAAAGCGCTCCTCGAGGAGGCGCTGTCAACGCACGCCGGGGGACACGGCGAAGCCATCCGCGACAGCGGGGAGAACTAAGCCATGGGTCACGACAGCGAACGGCTCAGCTGCAAGGCCTTCATCGAGTTCCTCGACGACTACCTCGCGGGCACGCAGGACGCCGCGGTGCGCCGGTCGTTCGAGTCGCACATCGAGGCGTGCGAGTGCTGCGGCTGCTACCTGGAGCACTACAAGAAGACGATCGACGCCGCGAAGCGATGCTGCTGCAACCGGCGCGACCCCATGCCCGAGGTCCCCGAGCACCTGATCGACGCGATACTGAAGGCGCGCGAGCAGATCTGAAGCCGGCGTCGCTCGGTCACCGATGCTCGCTGCCGGGCGGCGTGAGCACGTACGCGGTGCCGTTGCTGCCGGCGAACCAGACGGTTTCCATGTCCGCCATCGGGTAGAGCAGGCGTTTGCCAGCGTCTGGCGTGGTCGCGGCGCAGTCGTTGACGATGACGTTGCCCTCGCCGTCGAGGCCCGTGATGACGATCAGGTGTCCGGCGGTCGACGGGTAGGGCGCTGCGTCGAGTTGGCCGGCCCGCACGCGGATCGATGCGATGATCGGCGAGCCAGAGGCGAGGGTCTCGCGGACCGCGTCCCAGCGGTCGAAGCGGGTGAGATAGCCCGGCGCCCCGAACGCGTAAGCCCCCTGCACCGCCCGCGGCCAGTTGCCGAAGAGGTCGTGCCGCGGGTCGTAGATCGTGTCGGCCGCGTGCTGGGTGGGCACGGTGATGCCGTGGTACTCGAGAACCATCGCAACCGAGGTTGGGCTGCAGATCCGCCCGGCGATGGTCGGATCTTCCGCACGCTGACTCCGGAAGGGCACAGCAAGCTCGACCGGCTCGACGGCACGGCCGACGGGAATGCCGGCGTGCCCGTCATCGGACGGTGCGGCGGACGTGAAGGTCAGCGCGACGCTCGACACCTCGACGGCACCGCCCTCGGCGGTGATGCGCACCTGGGCGGCCGACATGGGGCGCGCGCTCTTGAAGTAGTCGACATCCACACGGCCGAGCGAGGACTCGGTGATCTTCGGTGCTGATCGGAGCGAGCCGCCTTGGCCCGACCAGTCCATGACGAAGAGCCAGGGCGACCATGCGCCATCGGTATCGCGGATGCGCATATCGACCGATGCGATCGCGCCGGCGGGCACGTCCGCGTTGACCGACACAAGCGCCTCGGTGAAGGACGAGCGGGGCTCGGTCGGACCGACGATGACGGGTGCGCCGGGCGTTGCCACGCGGCCCGAGCCGTCCGCGGCGCCGACGGTGGCGTGGACCGTCTGGTGCCGAGAGGAGGCGTCGGCGTGCGTCGAGCAGCATGCGACCGCGACCGCCACGACGCCGAGCAGGCGAAAGGGGACGAGCGATGAGGGTCCGAGAGCCATGCCGCGAATATACCCCCGCGCGTCCGCCGAGCGGCAATCCGGCGGGCCGGCACTTGGGGCGGTGTGACCGGGGCGATAGACTCACCCGCCCGCCATCACGGCACTCCGCACGGCAGGCGGGCAGGGAGACGGCGACGTGGCAGACCCCAGAAAACGAGCGGCCCAAGCCTTCGAGCAGGCCCGAGCCCTCCACGCTCGCGGCGATATCGCGGGCGCAACGAAGCTCTACCGCGACATCCTCAAAGTCCAGCCGAACAACCCGACGCTGCTGCGCCTCCTCGGTGCGGCGGAGCTTGCCGGCGGGTTCCATGACCAGGGCACGTCTCGGCTGAAAAAGGCTGCCAAGCTCGACCCGCGCGACCCCGGCGCGCCGACGGAGCTGGGGCTCGCGGCCTTCCAGAGCGGCAAGCTCGAGGACGCGATCGGCCACTTCGATGCGGCACTGCAACGCCGGGAGACGTACGCGCCCGCCGTGTACGGCCGAACGCTGACGCTCTGCGCCGATGCGAAGTACGGCGACGCGCTGCGGTCGCTCGAGCCGATCGTTCGCGCCGGGCCCGTCGAGCCGATGGTTGCCGTCGCGTTCGGCCGGGTCTGCCGGCGGACGGGCCAGCACGGCGAGGGCTCGGCGGTGCTTGGCACGGTCGAGAACGCGACGCCCGATGTGCTCTTCGAGCTTGCGCGGCTGTACGACGGCGAGGGCCGGCACGACGAGGCGTTCGACGCGGCGACGCGCGCGCACCAGATGATGAACCTCGCCTTCGACGCCGCGAAGGCCGAGACGGCGGTCGACGACATGATCGCCTCGTGGACGCCCGAGCGCCTCGCGTCGCTGCCGACCAGCGCGGTCGAGAGCGAGCTGCCCGTGTTCGTCGTTGGCATGCCGAGGTCGGGTCTTGCGCTGGTCGAGGCGATCGCCGGCGCACACCCCAAGGTCATCGGGCTGGGCGAGACCGGCATCGTCGAGAGCCTCGCGGCTCGGGTGCTCGGCGCCTCGGGCACGCGGGCGAGCGGCCTGAGCGAGCGGCTGGACGGCCTGAAGCAGCTCACCCTCGATCGTGCGGCGGCGACGTTCCTTCACACGTTCGCCCGCCCCGCGAGCGACGCGGGCCGGCTGATCGACCGAACGCCCGTGAACTTCGTGCACATCGGCATTATCAAGCTCATGTTCCCCTCGGCGCGGATCATCCACGTCGTGCGCAACCCGATGGACGCCTGCCTCTCGGCGTACTTCGAGGCGTTCCGCAATCGCCCGGCGTTCGCCAGCGGGCTGGAGAGCCTCGGCCGATTCCAGCTCATCCACGATCGCCTGATGGAGCACTGGCGAGCGGTGCTCGGGCCCGACGCGTGGCACGAGGTGCGGTACGAGTCGCTTGTGGACGATCCCGAGCCGGCGATCCGTGGCATCATCGACGCGATGGGCCTCGAGTGGCACGACGACTGCCTCACGTTCTGGGAGAGCGATCGGCGGACGAGCGCCTCGCTCTGGTCGGACCTGCGGGTGCCGATCCACGCCCGGCGCGTCGGCTGGAGCCAGCCCTACCACGAGCGTGCGGCCGCATTGCGAGAGGCGCTGGCCGGCACCGCGGTGTAGCGCGACGTTCGCCCGCGTGGACGACCGGCCAGCAACGCCCAGCCAGCAACACCCGGCATGATCGCGTTAGTCTGCCTTCGCGAGCGTCCGCTCGCGGAGGTGCCCCGCATGCGTGCTCGACTCGTCCCTTGCTTTGCGTTGCTCGCCGTGTCGCTTCTGGTGTCGAGCGGTGTGGCGCAGATGCGCTACACGATCGACCTGCCCGAGCCGCAGACCCAGATGGTGTCGATCACGGCGTCGTTCGACCTCTCGAACATCAAGACCGATGGCGAGCTCGTCGTCCATCTGCCGGTCTGGCGGCCCGGCTTGTACCTCGTGCTCGACCAGGCGGGCACGATGCGGGACATCGCCGCGACCGATGAAGCCGGCCGGGCACTACCGATCCGCAAGACCGCCAAGAGCACGTGGCGGGTGCGGCAAGGCGACGCCGACACGGTCCACTTCTCCTACCGGATCTACGCCAACTCCATCCTCAACCGCACAAGGCACGTCGACTCGACGCACGCGTTTTTGAGCGGCTCGAGCGTTTTTGTCTACACCGAGGCGTTACGCGACGATCCGGTGCGTGTCGAGATCGGCGACATGCCCGATGGCTGGCGTGTTGCGACGGGGCTCCGCCGCGTCGGTGAGCTCGCGTTCGAGTGCGACAACTACGACATCCTGGTCGATTCGCCGCTCGAGATCGGCGTGCATGACCTGATCGAGTTCGAGGTCGACGGCGTGCCGCACGAGGTGGCGATCTGGGGACGATGGGACGGCAACGCCGATCGGATCGTCGAGACGTTCACGGCGCTCGGCGAGGTGCAGCAGCGGATCTTCGGCGAGTTCCCGTACGACCGGTATGTGTACATCATCCACTCGGCCGAGGGCCTTCGCGGCGGCACCGAGCACTACAACTCGACGGTGTGCAGCACCGAGCCGACGATGTGGGACGACGACGACCGGTGGGATCGGTTCCTGTCGCTGATCGCCCACGAGCTCTTTCACGTTTGGAACGTGAAGCGTTTCCGCCCGGCGGGCATCGCCCGCTATGACTACCTGCGTGAGAACTACACCGAGCTGCTCTGGGTCGCCGAGGGGACGACCAGCTATTACGACGAGCTCTCCCTGCCCCGGGCCGGCATCCTGACGGGCGACGAGTTCCTCGAGTGGCTCGGCCGAAACATCGACGCGCACATGAACCAGCCGGGCCGACACATCGAGAGCCTCGAGGACTCGAGCTTCGACGCGTGGATCAAGCTCTTCCACCGCGGCGCCGACCGCACGCCCGATCGGCACAACCAAGGCGAGAGCTTCTACCGAAAGGGCGCGCTCGTCTCCATGATGCTCGATCTGGAGATCCGCAGGCGTTCGGGTGGCGCGCACTCGCTCGACGACGTGATGCGCACGCTCTACGAGCGGTTCCCGCTCGGGAGCGAAGGTTTCAGGACGAGCGACATCGCGGGCGTGATCGCCGAGTTCGCGGGTGGCCCGATGGACGGGTTCTTCGACGAGTACGTCGCGGGGGTCACGCCCATCGAGGGCCGACTCGGCGAGTTGCTCAACGATGTCGGGCTGCGCCTGGTGACGCCCGACGAGGCGGCGGAGGGCGAGACCGAGGCGTTCACGGGCATCAGCGCCTCGGGCGATGGCACGGTGCGCCGCATCCGCAGCGACGGCCCCGCCTACGACGCGGGCCTGCTCGCGGGGGACCAGATCATCGCGGTCAACACCCTCCGCGGCAGGGATGACACCAACACCCGCCTCGACGCGCTCGAGCCCGGGCAGGACGTCTCGCTCTGGGTGATGCGCAGGGACGAGTTGCACGAGGTCGCCTTCGTCGCGGGCACGCGCCCCGCGGGCGACTGGGAGGTGCGTCCCGTCGACGAGCCGTCGCCCGCGCAGGAGGCGGCGTTCCGGGCGTGGACCGATGTGCCCTTGCCGGTGCCATAGCAAACCGCTCGGTCGCCTTTGGACACCGCTTCTCCCACACGATTGACTGATTTCGATGACTGCGTTCGCGCGTCCAAGTGTGGCCGAAGCGGGCGCGTGTGGTTAGGCTCCCCTGCTTCCGGAGGGTCTCCACATGCGATTGATTGGCATGGTCCACGTCGGTGCGCTGCCCGGCACACCGATGAACCAGACGTCCACCGAGTTGCTGGCGGTCCAGGCGGCGCGTGAGGCGAAGATCCTCGCGGACGCCGGGTTCGACGCGATCATTCTTGAGAACATGCACGATCGCCCGTACGTCCACGCGTGCCACGGACCCGAGATCGTCGCGACGATGACGCGCGTGGCGCTCGAGGTGCTCGGACTGGTTGAGCTTCCGATCGGCGTGCAGGTGCTCAGCGGCGGGAACCGCGAGGCGATCGCGATCGCGCAGGCCACTGGCGGGGCGTTTATCCGCTGCGAGAACTTTGTGTTCAGCCACGTGGCCGACGAGGGGCTGCTAGAGCGCGCCGAGGCTGGCCCGCTGCTGCGGTATCGCAAGGCCATCGGCGCCGAGGACGTGCGAATCTTCGCCGACATCAAGAAGAAGCACGCCTCGCACGCGGTGACGGCGGACATCTCGCTCGCCGAGGCCGCCGAGGCCGCCCGCTTCTTTGGCGCCGACGGGCTGATCGTCACGGGCACCTCCACCGGCAAGCCGACCAGCCCGAAGGACGTCGCGGAGGCGAAGCGTGCGGCCGACCTGCCGGTGCTCGTGGGCTCGGGCGTGACGCCCGAGTCGGCCGCCCCACTGCTTGAGCACGCCGACGGGCTGATCGTTGGTTCATCGATCAAGCTCGACGGCTGGTGGGAGAACGAGGTGGATCCGAGGCGGTGCGAGGCGATGGTGGCCGCGGTGCGGTCGGTCGGGTGAGCGCATGCGACGCACCCGCCGCAGAGAGGGGTGCGACGGGTGCGTGCGGCTACCGGGCTGGTGACCGGGTGTTGTCTCGCGGCGCCGATTCGGCCGGCGCCGGGGACGATCAGGCGCGACGGCGACGCGTCGCGGCAAGGCCGGCAAGGCCGAGCATGCCGGCGGTGGCGGGCGCGGGCACGACCTCGAATGTGATGCGGTAGACATCGAGGCCGCTGGTGAGCTGGCTGTCGAAGGTGTAGCCGGCGGCGGTCTCGAGACCGTTGAAGGCGCTGAGTCCGTCGAAGTCGAAGGTCACGACGCCGTTCTCGGGCGTGCGGTTGGCGTTGGTGCCGCCCACGAGGAACGCGGCGTTGGCGGGGTCGGTCGCCTCGGAGCCATTGTCCCAGATCTGGTCGGCGGTCTGGCCGATCGAGGTAATGAGCAGGTTGCCCGCGTCGTCGAAGAGGCGGTACCGAGTCGGCGAGTCGTTGCCGATGAAGTGGTCGTTGCTCGGGACGACCATCGAGGCGAAGGTAAAGTACTGGTTGGTGTCGGTGTCGATCGTGAAAGTCGCCGAGGCGGACGCGCCGGGGAGGAGCGGGCCGGCCGGATCGGAAACGACCGTGCCGAGCGTCGCGTCAGGCTCGGCCGCCGCGAAGGCGGGGAACCACTCGCTGCCCGAGCCGCCCTCGGCGACGGACGTGATCGCGGGGCCGGCGGCCTCGTTGATGTTGAACGAGTCGAACGTGCCGTTGCCAAAGCCGACGCGGAGCGGCGCGAACGTGATGCTGTTGGTCGGGGCAAGGTTCGTGGCGGTGACGCGGATCTCGACCGGCTGGGCGAGAGCGGGCGCGGCGACAGCGGACGCGGCGATCGCCGCGGGCACAAAGATAGAACGCATGGTGTTGCTCACTTTCTCTCAGTCACCCCACGAGCGGGGTGCATCGTTCGACGCGGGCCTGTCCGCATCGGCACCAGAGAGACGCCGGAGCGGCCGCCGATATTCCGACGCACGTCGACTTTTTGCGTGTGTTTGCAACTACGCGCGAACAATGGTCGCCGGGCAATCGGGGATTGCCGCCATCGCGTTGCGCGTGTCGATAATCAGCGGAATTCGCTTGCCAAGTTCGGAATAGTCGACCGCGTCGTGCCGTGTGACGATGATCGCCGCGTCGAAGCCGGCGAGCGCGGCCTCGGTGATCGGCGTGGACTCGAGCTCGAAGCGGTGCTTGCGCATCGGCGCAAACTTCGGGATGTGCGGGTCGTGGTACGCCACGCGCGTGCCGCGCGCCGAGAGCAGCGAGAGCAGCTCCGCGGCCGGCGACTCGCGATCGTCGTCGATGTTGGGCTTGTATGCGAGACCGACGAGCAGCACGCTCGCGTTGTCAAGGCGCGTGCCGCGGTCGGCCAGCGCCGCCTCGAGCTTGCCGATGACGTACTTCGGCATGCGCACGTTGACCTCGCCCGCGAGCGCGATGAAGTCGGCGGCGACGCCCAGCTCGCTCGCGCGGTGCGCGAGGTAGAAGGGATCGACCGGTATGCAGTGCCCGCCGAAGCCCGGCCCGGGCTCGAATCGCTGAAAGCCGAACGGCTTGGTCGCCGCGGCGTCGACCACCTTCCAGATGTCGATATCCATCGCGTCGAGGATGACCTTGGTCTCGTTGACGAGGGCGATGTTCACGGCTCGGTACGTGTTCTCCAGCAGCTTGGCCGCCTCGGCGATCTCCGCGGAGTCGACCTCAACCACAGTCTCGACGGCCTGGCGATAGAGCGCCGCGGCGGCCTGGGTGCTGGGCGCGTCGATCCCGCCGACGAGGCGGGGGATCGTGCGCGTGGTGTGCGAGCGGCGGCCGGGATCCTCACGCTCGGGGGAGTAGGCGAGCAAGAACTCGGCCCGCCGCTCGGTGCACCGCTGCACAACCGGCAGGATGGCGTCGCGCAGCGTGCCAGGGTACGAGGTCGATTGGCTGACGAGCAGGCACGTGCCCGTGGCATGCTGCGCTGCGATCTCTGTGCTGCGGAGCAGGTACGAGAGGTCGGGCTTGCGCTCTGTGTCGAGGGGCGTGGGCACGCAGATGATGATCGCGTCGGCCGGCGCGAGCTCGGCGGGATCGGCGGTCGGCGTGAAACGCCCGGACGCGGCGAGCTCGTCGTGCATCGCCTGGCCGAGATGATGGATGTACGGCTGCGCTCGGCGGAGCGCCTCGACCTTTACCTGATCGATGTCGAAACCGACCACGCGGAAGCCCGCGTCGTGGAACGCCCGCGCGGTGGGCAGGCCGACGTATCCGAGCCCGATGACCGCGACGGTCGCGTCGCGCGATTCGAATCGGGCACGCAGGCTTTCGACGTCGCTCGGCATGTGGGCATCGTACGATGCCGAAGATGGCACAGGCGGCGCGAACGACAATCGGTGGTTGGCTCGGGCTCCCCGCGGGGGACCGGTCGCTACGCCTTGCGCGTGGCGTGGTCACTGTGGTCGGCAGCCGAATCGAGCATATCGACGAGCTGCCTTTGGGCACGGCCATGCCTGGCGTGGACCTGGGCGGCGAGGACGCGGTGGTGCTGCCGGGGTTCGTCGACACGCACCTGCACCTGCCGCAGTGGGACTCGATCGGGGCCGAGGGGCTGACGCTGCTCGACTGGCTGGACCGTGTGATTTTTCCCGCCGAGACCAAGTGGGCCGACGCGGATTTCGCGGGCGAGATGGCAACACGGGCAGCCGCGGAGCTTCGCTCGTTCGGCACGACCGCGATTGCGGCGTACGGCACGGTCCACCAGGCGGGCACAACGGCCGCGATGCGGGCGATCGCCCAAGCAGGCCTGCGGGCCGCGGTCGGGCAGGTGCTCATGGACCGCGGCGCACCGAGCGACCTGACCCGCCCAGCCCGCCAGCTCATTGACGAGGCGTCGGCGATGCAGGCCTGCACGTGGCCCGGGCGGGTCGAGCACGCGGTCACGCCGAGGTTTGCTGTCAGCTGCACCCCCGAGCTGCTCGCGGGTGCAGGCACGCTCGCCCAGCGCACGGGCGCGATCGTGCAGACGCACATCAGCGAGATGCAGCCCGAGTGCGAGCTGGTCGGCGAGCTGTTCGACGGCGCGCGGTACGCCGAGGTCTACCGCGAAGCGGGCCTGCTCGGCGCGCGATCGGTGCTCGGGCACGGCGTGTGGCTCGACGAGGTCGAGCGTGCGATCCTGCACGACGCGGGCTCGGTCGTCGCACATTGCCCGAGCGCGAATCTGTTCCTGGAGAGCGGCATGCTCGATCTGGCAGGGACGGAGGCGGCGGGTGTTCGCGTTGGTCTCGGCAGCGATGTTGCCGCCGGCAGCGATCGGAGCATGCCGCGGGTCGCCCGGTGGATGATCGAAACGGCGCGGGCCCGCGGCTCGGCGTCGCCGCCCAGGGCCGATCGCGCGTGGTGGATGATCACCGGCGGCAACGCGGACGCGCTCGGCTGGCACGACTCGGGCCGGCTCGCGCCCGGCGCGTGGGCCGACGTGGTCATCGCCAAGCCCACCCGGCCGTGGGGCGCGGGCACGGATCGCGCACTCGCCCAGCTGCTGTATGCGTGGGACGAACGCTGGATCGATCGCGTGATGCTGATGGGCGAGGTCTAGCTCGCGAGCACGGCGTCGATCTGCCCGAGCTCGCTCGCGGTGATCGGCGGCGCTTCGAATGCAGCGACGTTCTCGGCGATCTGCTCGGGTCGGCTCGCGCCGATGAGCGCGCTGGTCACCGGGCCGCCCGGCTGCTCGCGCACCGCCCAGCACAGGGCGAGCTGGGCGAGCGTCTGGCCGCGCGCGGTGGCGATGGCGTTCAGGCGGTTGAGCTTCGCGACGAGCTCGCCGCTCACGGCCGACTCGGGCAGCGCGCCCGAGGACTGCTTCGCCCGTGAGTCGGCGGGCACTTCCGTGAGGTACTTGCCGGTCAGCAGGCCCTGTGCGAGCGGGCAGAAGGCGATCGTGCCCATGCCC
This sequence comes from uncultured Phycisphaeraceae bacterium, assembly GCA_964415125.1. Taxonomy (GTDB): domain Bacteria; phylum Planctomycetota; class Phycisphaerae; order Phycisphaerales; family UBA1924; genus CAYQAD01. The sequence goes on from CAYQAD010000027.1 coordinate 10,575, forward strand.
ACGTCCGAGGTGACGGGCAGCAGGTCGCTCTCGATGCCGCGGTTGAGCATCGAGTAGTTGGGCTGGTGGATGATCGGCGTGTGCCAGCCGTTTGCCGTGCAAAGCTCGGCCACGCGACGCGTGTCGGCGCCCGAGTACGACGAGATGCCCGCGTACAGCGCCTTGCCGATACACACGGCGTGATCGAGCGCGCCGAGCGTTTCTTCCAGTGGCGTGTCGGGGTCGGGGCGGTGGCTGTAGAAGATGTCGACGTAGTCGAGCCCGAGGCGGGCAAGGGATTGGTCGAGCGACGCGAGCAGGTACTTGCGTGAGCCCCACTCGCCGTAGGGCCCGGGCCACATGCCGTAGCCCGCCTTGGTCGAGATGATCAGCTCGTCGCGGTAGCCGGCGAAGTCTTCCTTGATGATGCGTCCGGCGCGAGACTCGGCGGCGCCGGGGGGCGGGCCGTAGTTGTTGGCGAAGTCAAAGTGCGTGATGCCGTGGTCGAACGCCGTGAAGAGCATGCGCTGGGCGTTGTCGTGGAAGTCGCTCTCGGGCAGCTCGCGCGGGTCGGTCTTTGCCGCGCCGAAGTTGTGCCAGCACCCGAGGCTGATCGCGGGCAGCAGAAGGCCGGACCGTCCGCATCGGCGGAACCATGCGGGCGAGGTGTCGTAGCGCGTCTCAGCGGGCATGTAGGGCATGGTCGGGCTCTCCGATTAGCTGGGGGGCGGGTAGACCAGCGGTCCACCGTCGCCCAGATTGAAGCCGAAGTACATCCAAATCAGCAACATGATGGTCCAGGCGATCAGAAACATCACCGAATAGGGCGTCATCATCGCGATGAGTGTCCCCATGCCAGCCTTCGGGGCGAAGCGCTGCATGACCACGAGCACGATGATGAGATAGGCGTTCAGCGGCGTGATGATGTTGGTCACCGAGTCGCCGATGCGGTACGCGCACTGGGTCAGGGCCGGGTGGATGCCGACGAGCATGAGCATCGGGACGAAGATCGGGGCGAACATCGCCCACTTGGCGCTCATGGATCCGACGAAGAGGTTGAAGAAGGCGGTGAGCAGGATGAAGGCGGCGACGAGCATCGCCGGGTGCATGTCGGCCGTGGCGAGGAACTGCCCGCCGGTGTGCGCGAGCATCTTGTCGAGGTTCGAGTACTGGAAGTACGCGATGAACTGGCCGGCGAAGAAGGCGAGGACCACGATCGGGGCCATCGACGCCATGGTCTCGGTCATGAGGCGGGCTGCGTCCTTGGAGTCTCGAAGCGAGCCGGCAACGATGCCGTAGACCACGCCCGGCACGAGGAAGAGGAAGAAAAGCATCGGCACGATCGCCTCGACCCAGCGATCGAAGTTGTCGCCCGGAAGCTGCCCGCGTGCGTCGTTGAGCGGCCAGCTCGGGATCAAGACCGCGGCGACGAAGATGCCCGCGGCGATCAGCAGCGACGGCACGGCCGCGAGCAGCCCCTTCTTCTCCGACGAGCTGATGCTCTGGTGCGCGAGGTCTTCCTCGGTGAGCGGCGAGGGGCCGCCGTCCTCGGCCGATTTGTTCTTGAACCGCCGTTCGACGAAGGCGGCGCTCGTGAACCAGCCGACGAGGGTGATCACGAAGGTCGAGGCGATCATGAAGTACCAGTTCGCGGTCGCGGGGACCGCGAGGTGGGGGTCGATGGTCTTGGCGCCGGCCGTGGTCAGCTCGCTGAGCAGCGGATCGAGGCTCGTGACCAGCAGGTTGGCGTTGAAGCCCGCGGCGACGCCGGCAAAGACCGCCGCTACGCCCGCGAGGGGTGAGCGGCCCACCGACTTGTACAACACCGCCGCGACCGGCGGGAGCACGACGTACCCCGCGTCGGTGCCCAGGCTCGACATGATGCCCAGGAACACCATCGTCGGCGTGAGCAGGCTCTTGGGG
>CAYQAD010000027.1:12486-14641 GCA_964415125.1 uncultured Phycisphaeraceae bacterium
CCAGCATCATCGCCTTGAGCACCGCGCCGATGAAGCCGGTCCGCTCCGCGAGCCCGATGCCGAGCATGCCGACGAGCACCACGCCCAGCGGCGGGAAGTTGATGAAGTTGTCCACCATCGACGACAGCGCCCAGTAGAGCCCGTCGGCCGAGAGCAGACTCACCGCACGGAAGGGCTCGACATCGGCGGCAACGAGCGTGAGCACCGGCTCGCCCGCGTCGTCGAGCACGGGCGTTTCGACCTGCTCGCCCAGGTCGTTGGTCGTGATCGTGGTCTCGGCGACCAGCCGCTTGGGCTGGACCTCCCAGCCCGTGGCGCTGGCGACCATCGAGCAGACCATCACGAGCAGCGTGCCCATGACGAAGAGCATCGCGGGGTCGGGCAGCTTGTTTCCGATCGTCTCGACCAGGTCGAGTGGACTGAACTTTGATGGCATGCGTTGCTTCCGAGCGGCGGGAATTGACAGGGACCTGGGCGAGCAGCGAGGATCAGACGCGCCGGGCTAGCCGGCGACCGAGGCGGTCGCGACCGCCGTTTGCAAGGCCGGCCCGGCGTACAGCACGAGCCAGAGCGCGAGATGGATGCCGAGATAGAGCGTGAGCTCCTCCCGGGCAAGCCGGAAGAGCCCGACGATCGCGATGGCATAGATGATTGGTGCGACGAGCCAGCCGTCGAGATTGATCGGCCACTGGAACTGGAACGCGAGGAAGAGGTGCGCAAGGGCCACGGCAAGGAAGACACGGGCCGCGCCGAGCGGCGCGTTGCCGATGGGGCGACGCGTGAACCACGCCGTGAGCAGCAACGCGACGAAGCCCGCGCCGCTGAGCATCAACGTCTTGTAGAGCAGCAGCAGGCTGGTCATGAACGAGGCGACCGGCGCGTGCATGAAGCCGATGATGAGGGTGGCCACGAGCGCGAGGATGCCCATCGCCGAGACAACCTGGATCGGCACAAAGTCGGCACGCACCAGCGGGTCGCGCGGCTCTTCGGGCACGCTCGGCCTGCGGCCGAACCGGCGCGCGCCGGCGGCCGCACCGGTGGCGGCGGCGGGCTCGGGGTCGACAGCGATGTCTTCTGCGGCCGCGTCCTCGTCGATGCCTTCCATGACGGACTTGGACACGGGCGGATCGGGCACGGGCTCGAGCTCGAAAGCGCCGGAGTCGCCGGCGTCGTGCGCGTCGTTGTGTTGGGTGGGATCATCGGCCATTGCTGAGGCGAGGATACCGCGATAGGCATACGCTGGGTGAGGCCGCGTCGCCGTTGCGAGCGTGCCCTGACCACGGAGCAACGCGATGGACTTCGACCCCGACGGCCCGGCGATCGGTGACGGAATCTTCGGCCTGCCGCACACGCGCGACGACGCGGCGATCGTGCTGATCCCGGTGCCCTGGGAAGCGACCGTCTCCTACCGAGGCGGCACCGCCCTCGGCCCCACGGCGATCCTTCAGGCGAGCGCGCAGGTCGATCTGCACGACCTGCGGTTCGGGACGGTCTACGAGGCGGGCATCTTCATGGAGCCCGCGGATGAGGCGCTCGCGGTGCTTGGGCGACAGACGCGGGACGTGGCGATCCCCGCGATCGAGGCCGGCGGGCTCGGGCCGGGTGACGGCTCGCTCAAGGAATGCATCGACGTGGCCTGCGCGAAGATGAACGCGCACGTGCGATCACGCGTCGACGCGGCGCTGCGCGAGGGCAAGCTCACGGGCGTCGTCGGGGGCGACCACTCCGTGAGCTACGGCTCGATCGCCGCGTGCTCCGACCGATTCGGTGACATCGGTGTGCTGCACATCGACGCGCACTTGGATCTTCGAGAGTCCTTCGAGGGCTTCGCGTGGTCGCACGCGAGCGTCATGCACAACGTCCTGCGCGATCGGCCCGGCGTCACGAAGCTCACGAGCGTCGGCGTGCGCGACGCGGGCGGACGCGAGCTCGCCCTTGCCGAGCAGTACGGCTCGCGTTGCAGCGTCTTCACGGGCCCCGCGCTCTTCGACGGCCGGGCCGCGGGCGAGACGATCGACGCCCAGCTCCAACGCATCGTCGACACACTCCCCGAGCAGGTCTACATCTCGCTCGACATCGACGGCCTCGACCCCTCGCTCTGCCCGAACACGGGCACGCCCGTGCCCGGCGGGCTCGGCTTTGCCGAGGTCTCGCG
>CAYQAD010000028.1:0-6698 GCA_964415125.1 uncultured Phycisphaeraceae bacterium
ACGAGCGTGATAATCCGCCCGGTCGGCGCGAGCCAGTTCATCGCGGCCGGAAGCGCCTTGCTTTGCCGCGTCCAGCTCAGGTCGATCGTGACGATGTCGCACAGCTCGGCGGGCGTGAGATGCAGCGCGTTCTGGCGTTCGTGGACGGTGACGCGGTCGTCGCTGCGGAGCTTCCACGCGAGCTCGCCGTAGGCCGTGTCGACCGCGTGCACGCGTGCAGCGCCATGCTGGAGCAGGCAATCGGTGAACCCGCCGGTCGAGCAGCCCAGGTCGGCGCAGATCGCGCCCGTGACCTCGATGCCGAGCATCTCGATCGCGTGGGCGAGCTTGAGCCCGCCGCGGGAGGCGTAGGGGCAGGGCGGAGGGGATGGGGAGTCTTGGGCTTGCACAGCGCTACGAACCGAAGGTCGAGGCGATCACGTGCGGCTCGGGGCGGGTGGGCGTCGCGACCGCGTCGGTGTCGGCCGCGTGCACCAGCTGCGTGACTGCGCCCGGCTGGGCCGTGGGCACGCCGACAATCGCGATGCCGAGCTCGTCGGCCCGGTCGATCATTCGGGCCTTCTCGAGCATGATCACGTCGCCCGCCGCCAGCGCGAGGCAGCGTCCGCCCGCGGCGGCCATGTTTTCCAGCGTGTCGGGGCCGACCGTCGGCACGTCGGCGCGCCGGTCGTGCCCGGCCCGCGCGCCCTTGCACAGCGTCCAGCCAGGCGCTCGGCAGAGCTTGCCGGCACGCTCGATCATCCGGTCGGTGCCCTCGACGGCCTCGACGGCGACCACGTCCCGGCATCGCACCGCGACCGACTGCCCGATGTCCAGCCGGAGCAGCTCGGCGAGCAACGGCCAGACGAAGTCGATGTCGGCGCGCTGGTCGGCGTTGGGCTTGGTCTTGGTCATCACGCCCGCGGACGAAAGCTCGTCGGGGATGGGCGCGGTGGAGTCGAGCAGCGCGATGCCGTTGCGGTCGAGCTCCTCGGCGATGGCGCTGAGGATCGCGTGGGATCGGCGGTCGTGCCGGAGGTGGCGGTACCAGGCGATCATCGTGCGGAGATCGGGGATGTAGTGCACGTAGCGGAGCGGGTCGTGCATGATCCGCGCCTTGTCGACCCGCCCGACCATGATCGCGTGCCGCACGTCGAGCTTCGCGAGCTTGCGCGACCAGGTGCCCACGCGCAGCAGCCCGACCGACTGCATGGTCGTGGCGAAGTCACCGAGCTCCTCGTCGGGCTGGCCGGCGAGCGCGAGCACGTGGACGGGGTGCCCGGCCTGCTGGAGGTTGCGGGCAATGGAGATCGGCAGCTGCCCCCCGCCTGCGATCAGGCCGATGGGCGTGGGCGGTGGTGGGGGGTCGGGCAGGATGGTCAGGTTGTGGGCCATGGGCCTCCGAGGCCTGGGTGTCGCGTCGCCAGTCGCAAGTCTATTCGCCAGAGGACGTTAGTGAAGTGGGGAGCCGCGTCGCCCGTGTTCCGGCTGGTGTTCGGACTGGTCTTCTGGTGGGTCTTGTGGTGGGTGTTCTGGTTGCGATAGGGTACCGCGCCGGCCGGTGGCGCGATCGGCCGGTCCGTCGGCCCGGCTGGAGGGCTGCCCGCCTTCTCGCCGATGGTCCGAGGCATGCATCGGCTTGATGTGATCGCGGGCGACAGCGGCACGCCGCCGCGGGGCGGCAGGCCGTTCATCGGCGTGAACTTCGTCTGCTCCAACCAGTACGTGCGGGTCTACCGCAATGCCAAGGGCGAGCACTACCTCGCCCGTTGCCCGACGTGCGGCAAGACCGTCTCCTTCCGCGTCGGCACGGGGGGCACGCCCGAGCGGTTCTTCGAGGTCTCCTGCTTGTAGCCCAGGCGTGGGGCGGGCGTCGCTTGCGGGCGTAGACTCGCCGCATGGCGGCAACACCCGGCGGATACTCGATTTCCAAGGTCGGCTCGGCGTGCGCGGGCACGGGCAAGCCGATCAATGTCGGCGACGACATCGTCACGGCGCTCGTGGAGGATGACGAGGCGATGCATCGCGTCGACTTCCTCGCCGATGCGTGGGACGCGGGCGCGAGGCCCGACCCGAATCTCGTCTTCCACGGCTTCTGGCGGCGCGAAGCGCCCGCCCACGATGCGCCCCGCGCGGGCCTCGTCGATGCCGAGTCGATGGTCGATCTGTTCGACCAGCTCGCGGGCGCGACCGAGCAGCGCGGGCTCGTGCTGCGCTACGTCCTCACGCTCATCCTCGTGCGGAAGAAATCGCTTGTGTACGAGGGCTCGCGTGACGGCGTGATGCTCGTCCGCAGGCGCGGCGACGCGCTGCCGGCCGAGCGCGGCGGCGACGGGCCCGACTTCATCGAGGTCGTCGACCCGGGCATGGACGACGACGCGATCGCCGAGGCGGTCGAGCAGGTCGGCCAGGTGCTCGAGGGAGACGACGCGTGAGCCACCTCGCGCGACGCGGCGTTGTGGTGCTGTGTGTCTTCGCGGCCTTGGTATCGCTCGGTGCCTGCGCGCGGTCGCAGCCGGCCCCGCGCGACGTGCTCGTGCGCGATGAAGCGCTGCCCACGTACGACGCCGTCGCGCGTGCGCACAACGAGCGCGTGGCGAAGCTCGACCGCGTGTGGGCACGCACGACGGTGGTGATCGATTCGACCGACGCCGAGGGCAACGTCCGGCGCGACCAGGGCGAGGGGCACTTGCACGTCATCCGCCCCAGGTCGGTCGCGCTCTCGGTGGGCAAGTTCGGCGAGACCGGGCTGTACCTGGGCAGCAACGACGAGCGCTACTGGTGGTTCGACCTGCTCGGCGACCGAGAGGACGACACAGCGTTCGTCGGTCGCCACGACCGCGCCGCGGAGACGTCGCTGGCCGAGGTCGGGGCGCCCCTCCACCCGCTGGACCTGGTCGAGCTGATCGGCGTGCTGCCTCTGCCCGAGGGCGAGCAGGTCTTCGGCCCGACCGATCGCGTGAGCCGCGGCGACGACGGGTCGGTCCTCGTGGTGCTGCCCGCCCGCTCCGGACACCGACTGCTCGCCTTCGAGCCCGAGACCTACCGCCTGCGACGGGCAGCGCTCTTCGACGCGTCCGGTCGACTGCTCATGCGGAGCGAGGCCCGCGGCTACGGCGAGGTGCGCCTTGTCGAGGGCGGCGGCGACTGGCCCGAGATGCCCGATCGCTTGTTCGTCGAGGTGCCCGCCGAGGGCGTGTCGGTGAGCCTGCGCCTGTACGACGCGGAGAACCGCGGGAGCCGGCAGACGCAGTTCCCCTTCGAGCTCGATCGATTGCTCCGGGCGTACCGGATCGAGCGGGTGATCGACATCGATGCGGAAGCCGCGGCCGCGGCGGCGACGCGATGATGCCCCGCGGTCCCAGCCTTGCGTTGCTCGCGCTGCTCGCGCTCGCCACGACGCTTGCGCTCGCGGCCCCCATGCCCGCGGCGGGCGGCGCGGGGCATGGCTGGTTCGTCGCGACCGCGCCCGCGATCGGCGACGGTGCTCCTGGGGGGCAGGCCGATGGGGAGCGGGCCGATCGCGTGCTGCTGGTGCACGTGCCGCCGCGCAGCGCGGGTGGCGGCGGGGCGGGCGCCATTCGCGTGGTCGCCGAGCTCGACGGGGTGCCGGAGTTCCTCGCGGGGCTCGGCGCTTCGGCGATCGTGATCGACAGGGCGGACGCGGCGGCTGGGCCGACCGGCGAGCGGGCGGTGGGCGGCGTGCGCGCTCTTCGCGCAGGCCTCGGCGATGTGTGGGTCTTCGATCCGCCCGGTCGGCTCCGCGCCGAGCCCGGCTTGCCCGGCTGGGGACGCGTGGTCGGGGCGGCGGCGCTGGAGCGAGGCGTCGCGGTGCTCCTCGCCGACGCGAGCGTGCGGTCGGGCGTGAAGACCCACGAGCTGCACGTGCTCCAGCGCGGCCGATGGCACCAGTGCGCGCTGCCAGCGCGGTTCGCGTCGCGCGGTCGGCCGGTGGGCCTTGTGGCGCTGGCAGGGGGCGAGATCGGACTGATCGAGGCGCAGGGCGAGTCGATCACGCTGTGGTCGGGCGCGGTGCGTGCGCCCGCCCGGCAGGCGTTCACCCTGACCGAGACCGACGAGTCGGGCGGCCTCTTCGGTGGCGGCTCGATTTTGGAGGGCCGAACGCCCTCGGCGTCCGAGCCGATCGAGGTCGAGTGGTCATCGACGACGCTCGTGCCGCCGATCGACACGGGCGGGCGCGTGCTGATGCCCGCATCGGGCGCGATGGGCTGGGCGTACGAGAGCCTGGTCTACGCCTTGCCCGGGCGGGATGGCTCGACGCGCGTCATCGCGGCGTCGGCCGACGGCGGCATGGTGCTCGCCGAGGTCGCGGACGCCGCGGGCGAAGGCTCGGCGTTCGTGCCGATGGGCGACCGCGCTGTGCTCACGTGGGTCGAGCGGCGCGAGATCGGGCAAGATTTGGCACGCGAAGACACCGGTGCTGGCGACGCGAGCCCGCGCGAGCGCGTGTGGCGGATCCACGAGGTCTCGACGGCGACGGGCGAGACGCTGTTCGCCGGGCCGGTCCGGCAGGAGGGCCCGATCTCGCGACGCGAGTTCCAGGCGATGTCGATCGTGCTGGTCGTGCTCATGATCGGGCTGTTGGTCTTTGTGCTGCGTCCCGATCCGGCCGACGGCGTGGCGAACCTGCCCCCGAGCACCGCCATCGCGGAGCCGGGGCGGCGCGTCTTCGCCGGCTTGATCGACTTCGGCGCGGCCTTGGTCACGGCCTCGGCGACCTTCGACCGCCCGGTCGCGGAGCTGATCGACCCGGGGCAGTGGGTCGAGGGGCTCGGCGGCGCGTGGTCGCTGCTCGCGGTGCTGCTGATGGGCCTGATCCTGGGCACGATCACAGAGTGGTTGCTCGGGCGGAGCTTGGGCAAGTCGCTCACCGGGTGCGGGGTTGTCTCCGTCCGGCCTGGCCGGGGTGCCAAGCTCAGCTTTGTGCAGGCGTTCGGACGAAACGCGTTCAAGTGGGCCCTCGCGCCGGGTGCGGCGATGCTGCTCGTTGACGCGTCGGGTCGGCACCGGGGCGACGTGGTCACGGGCACGGCGGTGGTCGTGCGGGCGCGCGATCCCGAGACGCCCGCGGACCGCTAGCCGAGGTGCTCGGAGCGGCGTGCCAGCCCCGAGGACGCCCGCGCGGGGCCAAAACCGCGCAAAACCCTATGAAGCGACCCCCCCGGCCTACCCGATAATCACGCGGGACCATCACCGGCCCACGGCTCGACGCAGCGCCACCCGTGCGCGCTGCTGACGGCGCCGGGACCAGCGGAGCACGCGCGCGTGAGCGACGAAGCGCAACCACCAGCCGAGGGCGACGCGACCCAAGAGGCGGCCGGGCAGGCCGCGGAGGGGCCGCGCGGTTGGCGCGAGCTCTGGCAGGTGCCCGCGCTGGTTGGCGGGCTTGCGCTGATGGTCGTCGGCGTCGTGATCGCGTTCGCGACCAAGCCCGATCCGGACATCGCCGGTTTCGTGCGTCGCGCCGAGTCGCAGGTCGCCGCCGAGAAGTACGCCGCGGCGATCGAGACGCTCAACACCAACGTCTACCCCTACGTCGAGCGCGAGGCGCTCGTGGGCCCGCCGTTGCAGGCCTACCACTTGTTGCTGGCACGCTCGATCTATCTCGGCCAGCAGCAGCTCGGGATCAGCCGCGAGGAGAACTGGCGGAACATCGTCGCCGAGTACCGCGACGCGGAGCGGGCCGAGGCGCGGATCGAGCCGACCGACTCGTTCTTCCTCGGCACAGCGCTGGCGGAGCTCGACCAGCTCGACGCCGCCATCGCTCGGGCCGACAGCCTGCCCGACGCCCGGCGTGACCTCCGCGACCAGCTCTACGAGCGCGTGGTCGAGCGGGAGCTTGCTCGGGGCAACCCGGATTACCAGCGCGTGCTCGGCTGGCTGGGCGGCATGCTCGCCGACGCCGAGTTGCCACAGGACGTGCGCGTCTGGGCGATCGGGCGGCAGGGTGAGGTGCTGCTCCGCCAGGGCTACGCCGAGGAGGCCGTCAACACCGTCCTGCGCGCGATGCCGCGACTCATGGGCGAGAAGCCCGAGGTGCTCGCCGAGCTGCACGCGCTGCTCGGGCGGGCGTATCTGGAACTCGGCGCGGTGGAGTCGGCGCGGAAGAACCTGCGCGTCGCCGAGTCCAGCGGCTCGGCCCGCAACGAGACCAACGCCTGGGTGCAGGTGCTCTTGGGGCGGATCGACGAGCTCGAGAATCGGCCCGAAGAGGCCCGCGATCGCTACGATTACGCCGTGCGCAGGCTCGGCTTGAGCGAGGCGTCGGCCGAGGCGCTGCTGGCGCTTGCCGAGGTCGAGGCGCTGCTGGAGCGCGATGACGCGTCTCTCGCGGCCTACCGCCAGCTCATCGATCGGCTTGATACATCGGCGCCCATGGGCGCGGTCACGCCCGAGCGGATCACGCAGAGCATGCTCGATCGCGCAAGCGATCGCCTTGGGATCGAGCTGGCCGACGCCGCTCTGCGGTTTGCCGATCTTGCCGAGTCGATCTGGGGCGTCGAGACAAGCCCTGCCGGCGTTCGCCTCGCGATCGCGCAGGCCAACGAAGAGCTCGCCAACGCGCTGGTGCCGCCGCGGGAGGATGGCTCGCCCGTCCGGCTCACGGAGGCGGGGCTTGACCCGGCGACCCGCGAGGCGGCCCGGCCCTACCTGGTCAGGGCGGGCGCGTACTACCAGATGCACGCCGACCGCGTGGT